>MVZB01000029.1 GCA_002068205.1 candidate division BRC1 bacterium ADurb.BinA292 | reverse complement strand
GCCTCCTCCCGCCCCCCGATCCTCCAACTTTCCCCCCTGCGGTTTTCCTCGTAATCACCAATGACAAACTTGCAAAAATGACATAAATGACGTCATTGACGAGACGGCTTGGAGCGCCGAGCCTGATCCCCGGAGGGCCGAGCCTGATACTCGATTGGACGGCCGGGCCTGATACTCGGATATATTTTTTGCTTGACGCCGCGCACCCGCCTCCGCTACGCTTACCCCATCGACGGTTTTACATCCTTGTGATACCCGGATATCGCCAAGGGTTAACTGGCGCGGGTTCACCCCAAAGGGCGGTTTTCTAGCATGGTGCGGCAACCGGCCGAGCAGCCCCAGCGGGCCTTCTGGCGCGATCAGATGGAGCAAGCCTACCGGTTCATGATGCAGATCCTGGACTACCCCGTTCAGGAATCGCTCGAGCCGCTCGTCTCCATCCCCGACGCCCTGCGCGGTCAGCAGGTCGAGATCCTCTACGCCGAACAAAACAGCTCCCGTCCCTACACCCCGATCTTTGCCCTGCGCGAGGGCCTGATCAAGGACTTCGTCGCCATCGCCCGCGCGCTCAACGAGCAGGGGCTCGTCCTGCGCATCGAGGACGCCTACCGCACCCCGGCCATGCAGCGCAAGCTCGCCCTCGGCATGTTTGACACCCTCCTCCAGCAGACGCTCTGGGAATGCAACGGCAACGTCCCCTCGGCCGACCTCGTCCTGCGCCGGCTGACCGTGCTGGTCGCGACGATCCCCAAGATCGGGACGCACATCTCGGGCAGCGCCCTGGATGTTTCGGTCGTCCGCATGGACGACGGCGCCGAACTCGATCGCGGCGCGCCCTACCTGGAACTCTCGCCGCTCACGCCGATGGATTCGCCGTTCATCCCGGTCGACGCCCAGCACACGCGCCAGCGGATCACCGAGGCGTTCCTGCGCGGCGGCTTTCTCCCCTACCCCTTTGAATTCTGGCACTTCAGCAAGGGGGACGCCTATGAACACCATCTGCGCCAGTCCGGTCAGCCGGCCAAGTACGGCGCGGTGGAGTGGGATCCGCGGACCGGGCGCGTGACGGCCTTGGACAATCCCAGGCAATCGCTGATTTCGGTCGAAGATGTGCAACTGGAGCTCGAACAGGCGTTCGAGCGTCTGGGCATCCTGGCGAGCGAGTAGTCCGCGCCGCACTCTGGAAAGGAGGTATAACCAGTAGCGCGATACTTTGTCCGCGGACGGGGTGGTCGCCGGCGGCTCGGCTGTCTCTCCCCACGGAGCCCCTCGCGCTCCCCGCCCGCGCCAGTGTAGCTCAGGTGCCTTTTACTCATGCGGGGAACATGTTTCGGCCTGACTACTGCGTCGACCATCTCTTTGAAAGCCTGGAGGGGCTATGATGAGAAAACTCATTCCCTTGCTGTCTGCCGTATTCGCCATCCTGATCCTTGCCCCGGCAACCGGCTGGTGCCAGTATGGCTACGGCGAAAACCTGTTGATCAATCCGTCCTTCGAGGACGACACGCTCTCGCGCGGGATCCCCGACGGCGTCAAATACAGCGGCCGCAACGGCATCCCCGCTTCCACCTATCGCGGGCAGTTCTTCAAGGACGACGCGGTCGCCCATACCGGCGCCAGTTCGCTGCGACTCGATCTGCCCACCTCGAACACGTGGGCCCGCACCAACCCGGGCTTCTACGGCAACGCCGACGGCTCCGAAACGATCCTCAACCCGCAACTCGACGCCGGCACGCTCGGCTGGAAGCTCCGCCTGAAGTTCTGGGCCCGGGATAACGGCGCCGCCAAGCCCGGTGAGTTCCAGGGACCGCGGCTGTTCCAACACCCGGACGAAGAGTCCGGCGGCTCGCTTGCCGGCTTCACCGGTCAGATGAGCGCCAATGCCGCGACCTACGTCGTGGATTGGGGTAACATCAACGCCACCATCGACACCACCTGGCAGGAATACTGGTACGAGTTCAACGTCGTCGACAATACGCACTCGTACTCCGTTGAGTGGGCGCTGTCGGACTATCCCAATGCGCGCGCCGCGGTCTACAGCCTCTACATCGACGACGTGGAGCTGTACTACGTTGACGCCGACGGTCAGCCGGTCCCCGCCGAGCTGTCGTCGTTCGTTCTGGAATAACGACGGGCAAATCTCGGCGGAGCCGGCCGCGGCCGGCCCGCTGGAACTGGCCAGATCCACGGCGCCAGGTTTTTGCCGTGGATCTGGCCCCCAGCCCTCTCGAGGAGTTTGAACCCCTCATCCCAACGCATGGAGAACCGGCTCATGAAGCACAGACTATTTTCTTTGTTGTGGAGCGCGCTGCTCCTGACGGGCCTGGCGCTGCTGGCGCCGCGCGCGGATGCGCAGACCTACATGGGGGAGAACCTTGTCTTCAACCCCGATTTTGAATTGGCGACGGTCGATCCGAACATTCCGGACGGCGCCGGCCAGAACGCGTCGGGCGGCTATCCCGACAAAACCTTCCAGGACCAGTTCGCGCTGGATCAGACGGGGGGCGTCGGCGGCTCGCGCGCGCTTCGCATCAAGCTGCCGACCTTCTCCGACGATTGGCACCGGTCATCCGTCGCGCTCTATGCCGACACCAACGGCGCCTGGACCGACTACCCCGTGCCGGGCGAGACGACCACGGTGCGCTTCGTCTTCTGGGCCAAATCCAACGGCGCGCCGGTGCCGGCCGAATTCGCCGGCGTTCGCGTCCTGGCGGGCGCCACCGCTACGCTGCTCAATGCGGTCAGCCCCAACGCCGTCGACGCCTACGACTACATCGACGTGAAGGGCACGATCTCCACGACCTATCAGGAGTACTGGGGCGAGTTCGAATTCAGCGGCGATTCGGCCGGCATGGTCCCCCACATCCTGCTCAGCGACTACCCCAACACCAGCCGCGGCCAGGAGTTCATTCTCTGGATCGATAACGTCGATCTCTACATCCCCGATTACCGGATTGAATTGCCGAATGCCTCAAACCATTGGGAGGTTTATCAATGAACGGCTGCAAGCGTGGATTCACCCTGATTGAATTGCTGATCGTCGTGGCGATCATTGCGATCCTGGCGGCGATCGCCGTCCCCAATTTCCTCGAGGCGCAGACCCGCTCCAAGGTCTCGCGCGTCAAGGCCGACCAGCGCACGCTCGCGATCGGGCTGGAGTCCTACCGCGTCGACAGCAACGGCGCGCTCCCCGGCTTCTCGGGCAACTACTGGTACGCCAACCGTTACCCGCTGATTCCGGGCCTCACCTCGCCCGTGGCCTACCTGACATCGGTGCCCGAGGATCAATTCCTCAAGCAATTCTTCTACAACACTTACACCCCCGCGGTGGCCAAGTCGCTCGACTGGTCGCCGGCGGTCTGGGACAACAACATCATCAAGGCGCTCAAAAGCGGCGGCAGCGCCCCGGGGCTGGTCGGCAAGCCGACCGGCGTCGACATCGGCCTGCTCGATATCTACGTCGTGGCCGCCTTCCGCGACAACGGCCATGAGAACGCCAGCTTCATGATCCGCGGCTGGGGCCCTCACTGGCAGACGCAGTCCTATGTCACCGCCTATGATCCGACCAACGGCACCGTAAGCGCGGGCCACATTTATCACTTCCAGTAAGTTGTAAACAGAAGGGTGCATTCTTGTGGGTGAATCCACGCTTGGCAAGGCAGCCGCGGCGCTGCTGCTCGTCCTGACGCTTGTTCTCCTGACCGCGACCCTCCCGGCCGCGGCGCCTGCCGAAGCTTCCAACGGCGATGACCATCCCAACCTCTGGCCGCGCTACCGGCACGATGGCCAAATGAGCGGCCGCTCCCCCCTGCGGGGAGGCTTCGACACGGCGCCCGAAATCCTCTGGTCGGCGGATCTCGGCGCCGCCACCGTCGCCGACGAGGCCGTCCGCCTCGACGACGTCAACGGCGACGGCAAAACCGAAATCATCCGCGCCCTCTCCGACCGCATCATCTGTCAGTCCCTCGACGGCGACATCCTCTGGACCGCCGACGATCTGCCCGGCCTGCAGATCTCCCAGATCCGCGACTGGGCCGGCGACGGCACCCGCGGCATCCTCGTCACCACCAGCACCGGCACCCGGTTTCATTATCTGATGGTCAGCGGCCTGACCGGCAAGACGACTCTGCTCGAAACCTGGTACAACGCCTTCGGCGGCAGCCTGCGCATGGGCAAGATCCTCGCCGATCTCCCCGGCGAGCAGTTCTGCCACTGGTGGAGCGGCGAAGGCTTCGGCGGCGTCGAGGCAACCGGCGAAGGCAGCCTCTGGAGCTTCGAGCAGGGCGTCGACAACCCGACCCATGTCTTCCATGCGAAACAGCACGGGACGGTCTACGCCCCGTCGCACCTGTTCGCCGACATGGATCTGGACGGCAAGCTCGACATGGTCACGGTTTCGCACGAGCAACTGTGGATCTACGACCTGGGCGCGACCGAACCCAAGCTCTATTCCGCCTGGGGTCACCCGATCCGGACCTACCAGACGTGGACCGGCGCCGCGCCGCTGGCCCACGGCGCGCGCCCGGCGCTGATGATGATCAACCGCAATCTGCCGGGGACCCGCGTCGTCACCCAGGATGGCGAACATGCCGAGATCCTCTGGAGCGACGTCGCCGGCGGCGTCGAGGATCAGTACCAGGCGGATATCACGATCGATCGCGGCGCGCCGAATCCGTTTATCGACCTCGACGGCGACGGCCTGGTCGAAATCCTCTCGATCTACAACAACGAGCATGGCGACGGCGTCTCCAACCTGATCGTCTTCCGGCCGACCGACGGCGAGCGGCTCTGCGAGGCCCCCGGCCTGCGCGTCCTGACCGCCGAGGATCTGGACGCCGACGGCAAACCGGAAATCTTCCTCCAGGAAAATGACACGCTGCGCATCGCCCACTGGACCGGCTCCGGTTTCCAGGATCTGTGGCAGGCCCAAGGGGTCGAGCCGGTCTTTCAACCGACGCCCTCGGCGGGCGTCCTCTGGGGCAACAAGTGCTCCAACTCGGTCGATGCCAATCCACTGGTCTGGCGCGAGACCGAGGGCTCCGAGAATTTTCTGCTGCGCTTCCCCGACGGCGTCTGGAGCTGCCGCCTCGATGCCGCGGCGGGCGACCTGGCCAGGACCAGCCTGATCACCGCACACGCCGCGCTCGCTCCCCCCGAGGAGCCCGCGGACGCCCGCTTTAATGGGTTGGCCGTCTTCGCCCGCCACGACGACACGCTGACGACGGTCTATGAGGTTCCCTTCCGCCGCCAGTACCTGGCGCAGCCGCCGCTCGTCGGTCAGCTCGATGGCGAGACGCGCGTCCTCGCGCGCGACCATCAGGACGCGCTCGTGTCGCTGTCGGTCGACGGCGACGACACGCGCCGGCTCCTCAAGATGCCGCAGCTTGGTTTCGGCTACTCGATCGAGCACCCGATGATCGCGGATGTCGACGGC
Source organism: candidate division BRC1 bacterium ADurb.BinA292 (assembly GCA_002068205.1). Lineage (GTDB taxonomy): Bacteria > Sumerlaeota > Sumerlaeia > MVZB01 > MVZB01 > MVZB01. The sequence continues at coordinate 15,351 of MVZB01000029.1, read as the reverse complement.
GATGGAACGGGTGAAGCCGTCGCGATCGACGGCGAGCGGGGCGAACCCGCCCTGGCCATCCTCAACGGCGACGGCGCCGTCCAGCGCCGCATCATCTCGGACTCCGGTGCCGAGAGCCTGGTGCTGGTTGCGGCCGGTCGGCTCGGCCCCGGCCAGGGTATGTGGATCGCCGTCCGCTGCGCCAAGGCCTTCACCCAGCCCTACGTCGAGGCCTACAACGGCAAGACCGGCGAGCTGCTCTGGCGCCGCGAGAACTACGGCGTCTACCTGGACAAGCCGAGCAAATTCATGATTCACGTCCCGACGGCCGTGTGGGACTATGACGAGGACGGCGTCGATGACTTGCTGGCCTCGTCGGAGAGCTATTACGGCATTCTCGACGGGGCGACCGGTGAGGATCTGGTGCCCCCCGACCCCCCGTTCGTTACGGCGATTCCGGGCCACTGGGGGGCCTACTCCAACCCGATCGTCGCGGACTATCTCCATCGGGGCCGGCCGCAGGTGTTCCTCAGCCAGGCCTTCGGGCTGGCGCCCCTGATCGACTTGAACGGCAAGCCGATCTGGCATTACGGCCTGTCGCGCGACACGACGATGCGCTCGCACCCCGGCGTCGCGGACCTCGACGGCGACGGCAAGCTGGAGCTCGTCACGACGCAGGCCGACGGCTTGCTCCGGGCGTTCGCCGCCGATCCGCTCGACGAGAAATGCCCCACCTGCCCGGCCGACGTCGAGCTGACCGAGGCCAACCACTCCGCGGCCGTCCGTTGGGAGTTTAGCCTGACGCCCCCGCTGAGCGACGTCGTCTCGGCCGACCTGGATGGCGACGGCATGGACGAACTGCTCGTCGGCGCGGGCGACGGCAAGCTGCACGCGCTCAAGGACCGCAACGGCCAGTGCGATTCGCTCTGGGCCGTCGAGCTGGGCCGGGTGGTTGGCAGCCCCGTCATCGCGGACCTGACCGGAACGGGCAAACCGGTGATTCTCGTGCCGGAATCCGGCGGCTACCTCCACGCCCTGGGCGGCAACTGAAACGGCGCCGGGGCCGGTCGGCTCCGGCATTCCGCAAGGGCCGAACCTGGGCGGAGATGCTCCCAATAGTTGAAAATCGGGCTCCCGCGCGCGATCGGAGCAACCTCCCGCGCGCGGGGAGTCTCGCCTTGCGACATTCACACTCCTTACATCCATAGAAAGGGAGTTTGCGGACAGTGCGTTCCGCAAACGGCAACCGGCCATGCTACGACTGGACCCGAAATCCAAGACGCTGAACCTGCGGCATCCGGCGGTGAAGCTGGAGAACTGGCAACTGGGGATCACCGCCAACGGCAACCGCCTCAAATCGACCCAGGCCGACGTCGAACTGCTCGATGCCGACCTCCCCCACTTCCGGCTCAAATTTCCGGATCTCGGACTGGTCTGGATGGTTCGCGGCGAAACGGATGAGGAACACGGAACCCTCCTGCTGCATTCGCAGCTGACCAACGAATCGAACGAGCCCATCGCGCTCGGCAAGGTCTATCCGCTCGAATGCCCGGGCCGCGTGCAGATCGGCCAGACCGATCAGAACGTGGTGAACCTGCCGCTGCCGGTGGGGCAGTTCGGCCGCAAGGTCGGCCGCATCACCGACCTCACGACGGCGCGCGCGAGCAAGATCAAGTTTCAGTTCTACAACCAGGATGCGCGGCTCGCGTTTCAGGTCGGGTTCATCACGTTCCAACGCGCCAATACCGAAATCCATTACAATTTCGATGAGCAGAACGGGATGCGCGGCCTGCGCGCTTTCTGCGATTTCGACGGCTGGAAGCTTCAGCCCGGCCAGTCCACCACGGCCGAAACCTTCATCCTGGCCGTGGGCGACAACCCCTTCCGCCAACTGGAGCACTGGGCCGACCTGGCGGCCGCGGCGGCCCCCTGTCCGCCGCGCGTCTGGGAGGACGCCCCGATCGGCTGGGTCGGCTTCTCCTGGGTCGATCCGTTCACCGTCGAACGCTACGAGGATGTCGTCCTGCGCAACGCCGAGGCCATTGAGCACCGGCTCAAGGGCTTCGGCGCCGACTACATCTGGGTCAGCATCGGCAACATGGAAGCGGGCATCGCCGGCGACTGGCTCAGCTGGAACGAGCGCGCCTTCCCCAGCGGCTGCGCTTATCTGGTCCATCGGCTGCGCCAGTACGGGCTCAAACTCGGCTTCTGGGTCGGACCGTTCTGGGTCGGCTCCAATCTGAAGGCATTCCTCGAGGAACTGGGCGAGGACGCCCTGCAGCACAAGCCGGATGGCTCGCTCAATATCGTCTGCAAAAAGTATGCATGGGGCCGGCCCGGCTTCTGGCCGCGCGAGGAGCGCCCCGACATGTACGGCCTCGATCCCACCCACCCCAGGGCCCACAAGTTCATCCGCGAGACCTTTGAGACCTACCGGCGCTGGGGCATTCGCTACTATATGCTCGATTTCCTCAGCGGCGGCACCGGCAACATGGGCGGCTACGACGAGGATTCCCCCGAGGTCGACTCGGGCGCCCCCGCAAGCCATCCCGACGCGGATTATCTGCTTTACGCCAAGCACCACGACCCGACCGTCGTCTCGGGTCCGGAAGCCTACTGCAAATTCCTCAAGGTCGTGCGCGACGCCGCCGGCGACGATACCTACTTCCTGGCGAGCACCGGCCCCACGGTGCACAACGTCGGCCTGATGGACGGCGTCCGGACCGGCAACGATTTTGGCGGCGGCATGATGCTCTACCCCGAGACCGACTTCCTGCATTACCCGGGAACCTACGTCATCGGCGATGCCCACTTCTGGACCGGCCCGCTGCCTGCCCTGATGAGCATGGCGACGTCGTACTACACCCACCGGCGGCTCTATCTGAACGACGTGAACATGCTGACGGTCGATAAGCCGGTGCCCATCACCGCGGCGCGCATGTACGCCACGATCCACGGCATCAGCGGCGGTCCGACGATGATCGGCGACGACCTGGACCGGATGGACGAGGATCGCCTCGCGATGATCAAGAAGACCCTGCCGCGTTCGCCGGAAATCGCCGTCCCGGTCGATCTGTTCGACCGGGTCGCCCCCGATTATCCGCGGATCTTCCAGCGCAAGATCAAGAAGCCGTGGGGCGAATTCGACGTCGTTTCGGTCTTCAATTTCTCCTCCGAGCCGCTCGTCGAGACGGTCGAGCTGAGCCGCCTGGGGCTCGATCCCGACGCCGAATACGTGACCTGGGAATTCTGGAACGAGGAGTATGTCGGGCTGGTTCGCGGCGCGTTGCGCGCGTGCGTCGCGCCCGGCAGCGTCAGCATCTATCGCCTCGCCCGCAACAACGGCTATCCGATGTTGCTGGCCACCGACATGCACATGATGATGGGCGAGATGGAAATCGACGCCAGCCATTGGGACGCCGCCGCCGGAACGCTTGCGGGGCGCGCGCTGCGCCCCTGCGGCGAGCGCGGCAACCTCTACCTCTGGGCGCCGAAGGGGCTGGAGGCCGACGACCCCACCGGCCTGTGGCTGGCCAAGGACAACCGCGACCATTCGCTCGTCGTCAAGTTGCCGATGGTCTTCGGACCCGAAGGGAGCAGGGATTGGAGCGTGCGCTTCATCCCCTTGCGTAAGGAACTCCCCCCCGAACGGTGCCAGTTGATCTAGCCCCGGCACGGGGACCGTGAATGACCGATTCAAACGGCTCAGGCCTTTCCGCACCCACCAGCGGCCCAGACCTGTCAGGGACGGCAGACGTCAGCCCGCCACTCAGTCCGCGGAGCGGACGACTGGAATAAAGCGCAGGGTGACGGCCGCGGGCCGGAACCCTGCGTCGCCGCCCCGACGCATCAAACCCCTGGAAGGGGTGGCCGGAGCTCGTCTGAACTTGGGGAATGACAATCACTTCATCGGCGGGAGAAAAGATGGAATGATTGAAGAGTCCCGCAGGGACGGCAGATGCCGCCCCACATCCGGATCCGCCCCACGCGAACCGAGAAACGTCGCGCGACATCAGGAACCGCGTCAGCGGTTCGCTATCCAGGCCGTGGGTTGCAGGGACGCCCCGCGGCCATGCAACCCACGGTCGCCATTCCCCAATTCACAGAACCGATCTATCGGTTCGATAACAAATTCTCGAATCCCTCCGACCGAATTCACCACAAAGGCGCAGGAAAATGAACCACCCCGAACCCACGGCGGCCGAACCCAATCCTGATGCCAGATACCGCTTTGGGGTCGTGGGGGCGGCGATGCGCGCCGAATATTATCTGCGCATCGCGCGTGCCCTCCCCGACCGCTTCGAGGTCACCGGCGCCGTCGCCCGCAATCCCGATCGGGCCCGGGCCTTCTCCCGCCGCTGGGATTGCCCAACCTTCCCCACGATCGACGAGATGCTCAAACACACTCGCCCGGAATTCGTCATCACGGCCGTCAACTGGGAACAGAATGCCGCCGTGACGGCGCAACTGGTCGAGCTCGGCATGCCGGTGCTGGCGGAAACCCCGCCGGCGTCGACCCTCGAAGGGCTGCTCGAATTGCATGCGCTGGTCCAGCGCCGCGGCGGACGCGTGCAGGTCGCCGAGGGCGTCCCGCTCCGACCGCGCCATCAGGCGCAGTTGGCCGTGGTCGCGAAGGGTTGGCTCGGCCGCGTCACGCAGGCCCAGATCTCCGTCGCGCACGGCTACCACGGCATCGCCCTGATGCGCAAGCTGCTCGGGATCGGTTTCGAGCATTGCCGCGTCACGGCGCGCTCGTTCAGCTCCCCGCTGGTCAAATCCCTCGGGCCGGAGGGAACGCCCGAACAGGAAACGACGCACGACTCGCAGCAGTATCTCTTCTGGTTCGATTTCGGCGACCGCCTCGGCGTGATGGATTTCACGTTCGACCAGTACTGGAGCTGGGTCCGCAATGAACGGACGCTGATCCGCGGCGATCGCGGCGAAATCATCGGCGATACGATCCATTACCTGAAGGATCACAAGACGCCGATGCGGCTCGAACTCTGCCCGCATCGCCCCGACCGCACGACGATCGTCGAAGGCTATTTCCTGAAGGGCATCCAGGTCGGCGAGGACTGGGTCTACACGAACCCGCTGGTGCCCGCCAACCTGCCCGATGACGAGATCGCGGGCGGCGTCGTGATGGCCAACATGGGGAAATATGTCCGCACCGGCGTGCCGTTCTATTCGCTCGCCGACGGGATGCAGGACCATTACCTCTATCTCGTCGCGCAGCGCGCGCTGGGCGCCGAGGCCAGCCTCGCCACCGATTCGATGCCCTGGGCAACCCCCTGAGCGAAGCCCGATTCCCCCGCAGCACGGCCCGCGGCTACCGCCCGCCCGGCGGATTGCGCGCATAATACTCGTCGATCTCCCTCTGCATCCCGGCCAGCAGTTCGCGGGCGGCCTCCTCCGGCGCCTTCTGGTTGAACAGCACCGCCTCCAGGATCTGCTTGCCCATCCCGGCGGTCAGGTAGCTCGCCGGCGCGTCGGGCCCCATCCGGATCAGCAGATCCTTGCGCGTCGCGGGGTCGGGCCAGTCCCCCGCATCGGCATGATAGGTGGCGGCGTTCTTCATCCAGTCCTTGTATAGCCCCCACAGGTAGGAGAGCCACGCGTCGGCGGCGATCGGGTCTTCGACGTCGGTCACGAGCGCCGCCACCGCTGCGTCGTCGGGCCACAGGTGAATCCGCACCTTGCTCATCCGGAAGACGAGCGCCTGCACTTCGGGCGAGGCCACATAGCGCGCGACCTCGAGCGCTGCGCGGGTGTGCGCGTCGCTCAGCGGCGGAATCCGGCGCATCACCCCCCACCCGTTGGCGCCCGCCGAAAAGACCGGCGCCATCCCCGCCCGCGGCGTCGGCGCCGGAATGTTCGTGGCATGGAACGGCCGCTCCCGCACGCCGCGCCGGATCTCTTCCTCGGCATAGAGCTGCGAATAAATCGAATACCCCGGCGTATCGGCCAGAATGCTCACCACGCCGATCTGGCCGAAATCCATGCCGAGATACTTGCGCCCCCACAGCCCGTCCTTGTGAATCAGGTCCTGCATGAACCGCAGCGGCGCGGCGAGCGCATCCACCGTGATCGCCGGGTCGACGCGGTAGCGTCCGCTCCTCTCATCGTATTCCAGAAAGGACCGCGCGCGCGCCTCGGCGCCGATGATCGGCGGCAGCAGCGTCGTGTAGAGCAGCCTGTGCGCGTTGGCCAGATTGAGCCCGAAGGCATAGACCTCGCGCCCGGTCATCCGCCGCGCGGCCTCCTGGACCTTCGTCATCTCGCGCGTGAACGTCTCATAGTCCCAGCCGTGCTCCAGGTACTGCTCGATGTCGACGCCCGCCTCCCGGAAATAATCCAGGTTGCCGCGCAGCAGCATGCCGTTGAGGAACGCGCTGTCGGGAAAGCGGACGATCTTGCCCTCGACGCGAATCGCGCGCAGGATGGCCGGGCCCCAGGCCGCGCGCGTTTCAGCGCTGATCATCGACTCAGGGATCGGCGCCACCAGCTCGCTGACGTCCGACCGCTGGCGGTTGGACTGGACCAGTTCGTCGGCGTTGTAGACGACGTCGGGGGGCCGTCCGCTCGCTACGGCCAGATTGACTTTGCTGCCGTAAACCGTCGCCGGCATCAGCTTGGCGTCGATGAATATCTCGCGATGCGTGTCGTTGAAGCGCCTGATCGCCTCGCGCATCGCCAGCTCGTCCCACCGCCCCATGATCGTCCCCATCCACAGGGTGACGACCTCGCGCCCGTCTTCATGGACCCGCCGCTGAGGCACCGCCCGCGCCGACGGGTCGTTGACCACCCGCCACAGCCCCCAGACCAGAGCGCCCAGAACGATCCATTGAATGGCAATCCGCTGGGCAAGCGTCATCGGCACGATGGCCTCCGGTCAGACACAGGCGGGGGCCCGTGGGCCCCGCGCGGGGCACGGTTCGGGCAAAGCGGGAAATCCGCCCGCTGGGCATGATACCCGAGTATATTACGCCGCTCCGCTCCCCGCCCGCCACCGAAAATCCCCTCCATCGCGGGGTCCGCGGATTCCCCCGACCTCCCGCCGCCGGTCGTCCCCCTGGGGCGCCGCGCCCCGCCGCCGCCCTCCCTTTACCATATTGCATTCCATTCGCCCGTCGCTTAGCCTTGTTCAGAGACGAGGATTCCGCCTTACATTCATCACCCTCGCTCTGGTTTCGCTATGATCCGTTGTCCCAAGGTTCCGCGTCGGACGTCCGTCGCTGTTCTGCTTCTCGTTTGCCTGCCGTGGCTGGCGCCCCCCGTCGCCCGCGGCCAGGCGCCCGGCGATCCGGCCGAACCGTCGCCGGCGCAGGCCCTCGCCAGCGCGCTCTGGGTCTCCATGCGCACCACACCGCTGCGCGACCCCGTCAAATTGGACCCCTTCCTCGGCGAAATCAGCGAGATGCCCTTCGACGAGATCATCCTGCAGGTCGTCCTCGACGGCGAGGCCTTTTTCAACTCGCGCGTCCTGCCCCGCGCCGCCGGCCTGAGCGACACCTTCGACCCGCTCGAAACCATCCTGACCGAGCTGCACAGCGCCCAGCGGCCGATCCGCGTCATCGCCTGGCTGGACCTCTTCTCGGCGGGCGCCGAGAACAGCGCCGCCCTGCTCGCCCCGACGCACGTGCGCAACGCCCATCCCGACTGGCTCTCGGCCGACCGCGCCGCGCGGCATGTCGATGCCCAGGGGCGCACCTGGCTCGAACCGGGCCTCCCGGAAGTCATGACCCACCTGGAAATGGTCGTCGCCGATCTCGTCGCGCGCTATCCGGTCGACGGCATCTATCTTGGCGCGCTGCACGACCCGCAGGCCGACTGGGGTTTTCATCCCGCGCTCGTCGAGCGCTGGCAGCAGAGCCACGGCCCCGGCGCGCTGCCCAACGCCGCCGACTCGCGCTGGGTCTCGTTCCGGGCCAACCTCTACACCCAGGCGCTCAGGCGGCTGCGCGATGTCGCCCGGCGCGCGCGGCCGGGTCTGTCCGTCTCCGCTGGCGGCGAAACGATCGGCGCCCCCCCCGCCTCGCCCGAGGAGTTCTTCGGCACCAGCGTCTATCGCGACTTGCACCAGGACTGGTCGGCCTGGCTGCGGCTCCAGTTGCTCGACCGGCTCTATCTGAAGTCGTTTTTCGACGAGGTCTCTTCGGCTGAGCAATTCAACAAGTGGATGAGCACCGCATTGGCCATCGGCCATCCGGCCGGCGCGCAGGTGACCATCGGCGTCAGCGGCCACCTGAATGAATCGGTCCAGGCGCTGGCCCAGCTGCGCCGCGCCGCCGAAGCGGGCGCCGACGGTCTCGCGATTGACGACCACAGCCGCATCGTCCAGGATACGGGGGCGCGCAGCCTCTTCCTGAGCGCCGCCGAGCGGACCGTTTTCTCCCCCACCTACCTGCAGACCCTCGCCCAGGTGCGTGAAGCACAGCGCCTGCGCGAACAGAAAGCCGCCGAATCCCAGTCCAAGACCGAACAGGTCCTCTCGGCCACCGTCCCCGCCACGACCGCGACGAGCCCCACCCTGGCCGCCGACCCGGACCAGCCGCTGGAGCCGTTCCCCACGGAACAGGCAACGTCCGGCGCGCCGGCGACACAGCCCGAGTTGGCCGCATCTACCGCTGAACGCCCGCATCTCGCCGCCGATCAACTGGAGCTTCCCCCCCCGCCTCCGCCCGACCTCGAAGAAGCCGACGGACGGCTGATCCCGGCCGAAGAGGTCCCCTACGAAGATGCCTCCGCGCCGGTCGAGGCCCTCCCCTCGCCCGCCGGCGAGGACGATGAGACGATGCGCGCCCTCGAGGATCTGGTCGAAATGCGGATTCGGACGCGACCGCCCGATTCGCCAACGACGATCCCGGCCGAACTGCTCGAGCCCCCGGTCCCGCCGGCCGTCCGCGAGCGCCGCGAAACGATCGATCGCCTCCTCCAGGGGGGCGAGCTCGGCAAGAAACGCTGGGGCGACATCCGTCCCGACGACCAGGCGCAACGCTACCTGCGCGAGCAGTTCAGCAACATCTTCACCGACTGAGGGGGCCACCTGCCGCGCATGCCCCCCGCTTCGCAGCCGCCCCCCCCGCAGTCCGCCGCCGCCGAACGGATCGAGGGGGTCGTCGTCCGGATCACCTTTCAAAACCCCGAAAACGGCTACAGCGTCGTGCGCGTCGAACCGCGCGGCGATGTCCCCCCGGCCGCCCGCGCCGGCGACGGCGTCATCACCGTCGTCGGCGTCCTGCCCGGCGTCGAGGTCGGCCAGGCGCTGCTCTGCGAGGGGGAGTGGATTCGCGACCCCCGCTTCGGCATGCAGTTCAAAGCCAACTGGTTCAAGCCGATGCTGCCCAGCGGGGTCAAGGGGATTGAGGCCTACCTCGCCTCGGGGGCGATTCGCGGCATCGGCCCGGTGATGGCCCGGCGGATCGTCGCGCATTTCGGCGAGCGCACCTTCGAATTGATCGATGCCGACCCGCGCCACCTCGGCGAAGTCCCCGGCATCGGCCCCAAAACCCTCGCCAAACTGCGCGCGGCCTGGACCGAGTGCCGCCACGATCGCGAACTGATCACCTTCCTGGGCGAGCACAATATCTCGCCCGCGATCGCCGCCCGCCTGCGCAAGGAATACGGCGACAACGCTCTCGCGATCGTCCGCTCCAACCCCTACCGCCTGATTACCGACGTGCGCGGCATCGGATTCCACCGCGCCGACGAAATCGCGCGCAAGATTGGCTTGCCGCCCGATGCCCCGGAACGCATCGATGCCGCGCTGGCGCACGCCCTGGAGCGCCAGGCCGACGAAGGCCATACCTGGCAGCCGCGCGAATCGCTGGTCGAGCAGGTCATCGCGCTCATCGGCGCCGAACCCGAGCGGGTCCAGGAGCGCCTGGACGAGGCGATCCTCAAGCAGCGACTCGTCGTCGATCGCGTCGAGGAGCAGGATGCCGTCTTCCTGCGGCCCCTGCACGAGGCCGAGGCGCGCGTGGCGCATTGCCTGCGCAAGATGCTCGCGGCGCGCCGCCGGCTGCCCCAGATCGATGGGGTCGCCGCGCTCGCCGATTTCGAGCAGCGCGCCCGGTTCCGCCTCGCCCCCGCCCAGCGCAAGGCCGTCCTCGAGTTCGTCAAGGGGGGACTGCTGGTCCTCACCGGCGGCCCCGGCACCGGCAAGACGACCACGATCCGCTCGATCATTGAACTGTTCACCCAGGCCCGGATGCAGGTCAAGCTGGCGGCGCCGACCGGACGCGCCGCGCGCCGGCTGAGCGAAACCGCCAAGCTGCCGGCCGAAACGATTCACCGCTTGCTGGGCTACCAGGCCCCCCTCGGCACGTTCGGCCGCGACGCCGCCAACCCGATCGAAGCCCAACTAATTATCATCGACGAGGCCTCGATGCTCGACGCCGCGCTGGCCGCCCACCTGTTTGCGGCGATCGCGCCGGGCAGTTGCCTGCTCCTCGTCGGCGACGAGGACCAGCTGCCTTCGGTCGGGCCGGGCAACGTCCTGGGCGACATCATCGCGTCGGCCCGGCTGCCGCTCGTCCGCCTGACCGAGGTCTTCCGCCAAGCCCAGGCCAGCCTCATCGTCACCAACGCGCACCGGATCAACCAGGGTCACATGCCGTTGCTCAATCCGCCGCAACCCGCCCCGGGCGAACCCGAGCCCGACTTCTTCTTCATCGAACGGGAGGAACCGGCGCAGATCATCGAGGCGATCCGCACGCTCGCGGTCGAGCGGATCCCGCGGAAATTCGGCCTCGATCCGGCGCGCGAGATCCAACTGCTCACCCCGATGCGGCGCGGTGAACTGGGCGTCGACGCCCTCAACCGCGAACTGCGCGAGCTGCTCAACCCGCAGGCCATCGCCCCGGCCGCGGCGACCGTCGGCGGCCTCGCGGCCGGCGATCGCGTCATGCAGACCGCCAACAACTACGACAAGCAGGTGTTCAACGGCGACATCGGCCGCGTCGCGCACGTCAACGCCGACACTCAGGAACTCCTGATCGACTTCGAGGGCCGCGCGATCAGCTATCTGCGCGATGAGCTCGACCAGCTCGTGCCCGCATACGCGATCACGATCCACAAGTCGCAGGGCTCGGAATACCCCGCCGTGATCATCCCGATCCACACGCAGCACTGGATCATGCTCCAGCGCAACCTGATCTACACCGCGATCACCCGCGCGCGCCGCCTGGTCTGCCTCGTCGGCACGAAGCGCGCGCTGCGCCGGGCGGTCGCCAACGCCACCCGCGCCCGCCGTCTCACCGCCCTCCGGGCCATGCTCCAGCGCGACTGATCCCCGGAACGACGCTTAATTCTGGATGAGTCCGCGCAGCGGACGATGGGAATAAAGCGCAGGGTGGAGGCCGCAGGCCGGAACCCTGCGTCGCCGCCCCCAACGCATCGAACCCCTGAAAGGGGTGGCCGGACGCCCCCACGGAGAAATCGACCGCTGTGGCGCCGGCCCCCTCGCCGGTCCTCCCCTACGCATCCCGAAGGGATGCCGGAAGGTAGCCGGTGGTTGAGCGCAGCGATACCACCGGTCACCCGGCACCCCCCCCTTCCCCCGCATCCCGAAGGGATGCCACCGGTGGTGAATTGACCCGACGCCCTTAATCCAACACGGCGGAACCCGCCCCGCGACAAACTAATGTGCCGCCCCGACCCGCCGATAAGGAAAAAGCGACACGTCCGTACTGTGCCCAACCCCATTGACTGTGGGACTCCGGGTCATTGCATCAGAACCAGGAAGGTGCCGTCGATGAAGTCATGCCGGATTGCGAGCCACTGCCTGGTGGCGCTGGGTTTGCTGCTCGCGGGGCCTCTCCCCGCCGCCGAGCTGTTCTCCGATACCATCGGATACCTGAACGCCAACGCCGCCACCGACGACGGCGATGACTCCGGGCTGCAGATCATCCCCGACCGCCGCGGCGAATGGCTGGCCGTGTGGGATACGTTAACCTCTCTGACCGGAACCTCGGCCGGAGCCGACATCGTCGTTTCCCGCTCCTCCGGCTCCGGCAGCGTCTGGTCCCCCCCGACGCCGATCAGCTCGATTGCCGCCTTCGACGACGGCGGCGACGAGGACCCCGACGCCGCCACCGACGGCCACCGCAACTGGGTCATCGTCTGGGAATCCAAAGCGACCAGCGGCACGCAGATGGCCGGCGATGACGCCGATATCCTCTTCGTGCGCTCCACTGACGGCGGGCTAACTTGGGAACCGACCGGCGTGCTGAACAGCAATGCCTGGGAAGACAACGACTTCGACCCCAAGAACGAAGACCTCAACCCCGACGTCGACACCAACCGCAAGGAAATCTGGATCACGGTCTGGCAGACCGAATTCAACCTGGGCGGAACCCTCGGGAACGATTCGGACCTGCTCTTTGCGCGCTCGATCGACAAGGGCGCTACCTGGAGCATCGCCCGGCCGCTGAACACCAACGCCGCCTTCGACGCGGGCAACGACAACAACCCCCGCCTGCTTTACGGCGGCGGCAGCACGTGGATGTGCGTCTGGGACACCGGCGACCCCCTGGGCGGCGTCGACGACGGCTCACAGGACATCGCCTACGCCCGCTCGCACAACGACGGCCTGACGTGGGAGGCCCCGCGCACGCTCAATTCCAATGCGCCGATCCCGAGCGTCGACCTCGACCCCAGCGTCGCGACCGACGAGCGCGGCAATTGGGTCGTCGTCTGGGAATCCGGCGCGACGCTCGGCGGCACCATCGGTGTCGACCGCGACATCCTCTTCGCCCGCTCCGAGGATAACGGCGAAACCTGGAGCGAGGCGGCGCCCCTCAATACCACCGCCGCCACCGATTTCACCTCCACCCAGGTCCTCCACGATCGCCAACCGGAGATCTTCACCGACACCTACGGCGCCTGGGTCTGCGTTTGGTTCACGACCGACCTGCAGGGCGTGCCCGAATCGCATCAGGCGATCAATATGGCGATTTCGACCGACAACGGCGCGACCTGGACCGATCCGGTGACGCTGGACGACAGCTTCTACAGCCAGTCGGATCTGGACGTCGACCCGATCGTCCGCAACGACCGCCTGGGACACTGGATCGTCGGCTGGCGCGCGAACAATCAGCCCGGCGGCGGCATCGGCGACACGGATCTGCTCTTCAAGCCCGGCCTCCCGCAGCCGATCCCCTCGACGTCGGCCAAAGGCTGGCCGCTCTACGATTGAGTGCCACCGGACGGCGCGCCCCGCGCCAGCGTGTTCAACTCAAACCATCGGCCGACGCCGCCCCGCCACTCGCGGGGCGGCCCGCCTTCTACGACGATCCGCATTTCTCTCGGCAACTTTCGTCGGTCCTGCAACACTAGGGAGATAGAGACGACCCGCCGCGCGCGGCGGGATGGTTCCAGCATGCGGCGCCGCATCTGCCCAACGCCGCGCGACGGGAGCTCGATCTCCTTTCATGTCGCTTCGGATTGAACAGCTCCGCAAGGTTTACAGCGACGGCAAGGTCGCCCTGCACGGCCTGGACCTGGAACTGGCGCCCGGGGTCTTCGGCCTGCTCGGACCCAACGGCGCCGGCAAGTCCACGCTGCTGGAAATCCTCTCGCTCAACCTGATGCCGACCTCCGGCCGCGTGCTGTGGGACGGCCGCGACATCCACCGCCAGCCGAACGCCTACCGCCGCATCCTGGGCTATCTGCCGCAAAGCTACGGCTTCTACCCCGAGCTGACCGTGCGCGCCTTCCTCCATTACATGGGCGGCCTGTACGGACTGGGCGGACGGCGGCTGCGCCGGCGCATCGCCGAGTGCCTGGAACTGGTCGGCCTGTCCGCCGAGCTGCGCAAGAAGACGAAGGCCCTCTCCGGCGGCATGCGCCAGCGCCTCGCGATCGCGCACGCCCTGCTGCACGAGCCCAAGCTGCTGATCGTGGATGAGCCGACGACCGGGCTCGATCCGGCCGAGCGCGTCGCCTTTCGCAACCTGCTGTTCGACCTGGGCCGCTCGGCCACCGTGATCCTCTCGACGCACATCGTCAAGGACGTCGAATTCACCTGCCACCGGATGATGCTGCTCTATGACGGGCGGGCGCGCTTCCTCGGGCCCCCGGCCGACTTCATCGAGCGCGTCCGCGGCCGCGTGCTGCTGACCGAGATCCCCGCCCGCGAGTTCGAATCGTTCAGCCGCGCCCACGATGTGGTCGCGATCCAGGAACGGGGCGACCGCATGGAAGTGCGCTTCCTGAACGGCGCCCCGGCGACCGACCAGGGCTCTCCGCCGGGCGTCCGCCCCGCGGCGCCCAATCTGGAGGATGCCTACGTCGATTTCATTCGCGAGCGCCGCGACGAGCAGGAGACGCGCGTTGGCTCCGACGCATAACGCAACGCAGCCGCGCATGTCGAGCGTCATCCCGCCCTTCCTCGGGCGCTGGGCGCGCGCCGGCGCCGGCCGCCTGCCCCCCACCCTGCGCGATGCGCTGATGATCTTCCACGTCCAGACGCAGCTCATCTTCTCCCGGACGATCCTGCTCATCCTGGCCTGCGTCTTCGCTTTCTTCACCTGGCTCGCCATCGTCGCCGGGATTCATCAGCCCAACCAGGCTTACGATTTCCTCGCGCTTCAGTCGATCGTCATGGGCCTGCTGACCTGCATGAACCTGTGGAGCGCCGAAAGCGACGGCGGCACCCTCGAGCTGCTGATGATGCGGATGCGCGGGCCGGGGCATCTGATCTGGTTCAAGCTGCGCGTCGCGCTGGTTTGGATGATGATCCTCTCCTTCCCGCTGTTTGCGGGCCTCGGCTGGTTTGTCGATCTGGGCCTCGGCCGGCTGCTCGTCTTCTGGGTCTTCAGCATGATGGCCGCCCTGCCGATGATGCTGTTGACCTGCGTCGTGACGACGTTCGTCCGCAACGGCCTGACCGCGAGCGTGCTGGCCGTCGTCATGGCGGTCCCCGTCGCCGCGCTGACCGAAAACGTGCCGCTGCGCTGGATCCGTTTTTTCCGGCTCTTCATCCCGCCCTACAAGCTGCTCGAGGAATCCCTGCCGACCATCCTCGGCAACCGCCTGATGTGGCTCGCCGCCGTCGCCTGCCTCGTCTGGTGGCTCTACAACCGCCTCCGCCGCGTGGAGCGCTGGATCCGCTGACCGGCCCGGCCCCCCACCAGCTTTATGTATTCATAGAGTCCATTTTTCTTGACGCTGGCATAACATCAATTATATTTAATTATTCCCCTTTTTCTTTGCAGGAGGAGCACAGCACCCGCCGCCCCGCCCCGACGCATTACGTCTACTGGGGCGTGGATCGCCTGCTCTGGCGCGAGGCCGATAACCACGTGATCATGGACCAAGTTTCCATGCCGGCCAGCATCATCCGCAACGCCGGTCTTCAGCCTGAATACC
>MVZB01000028.1 GCA_002068205.1 candidate division BRC1 bacterium ADurb.BinA292 | reverse complement strand
CGCTGACGCCGTCGGCCGTCAGCCGGTCGAGCCAGACGTGCGGCCGGCGCCGCCACGGATCGACCGACGAGATCGAGGAGATCAACGGCAGCTGCATCCCGTTGGCGACCCAGCGCGTCGCCAGGTCGGCGCGCAGGCCGTAGGTGTGGACCAGATCGTAGCGCCCGGCGCGGAGAAAAAGCTGCATCCGCCGCAGGAGCCGGGGATCGGCCATGCGCCGCAGCGCCCAGTTGTGCGACTCGACGCCGGCCTGCATCGCCAGCACGGCCAGGTCGCCCGGCCCCATCAGGGTGAGGACGTCGGGCTGGATCCGGGCGGGGTCGGCGTGGCGCACCAGGTGCATCACCATCTGTTCGGCGCCACCCATCAGGGAGGTGGAAGTCACCTGCAGAACGCGCAACGGGCGGGCGGGCATCGGGGCCTTTCGGGTCCAGAGGGATGGGTCGCGGCCGCGAGGGGCGAGGGCGAGCGGTTGCCTGACCAGCATGCGCATTTCGGGCGGAATCCGCCATTGATTTCCCGCCCACGGCTTGCCATGATGCGCTCTTGATGAGTGACGCGACCACGCTTTCTCACCGTCATCTGCTCGACGTGGAGTCGTTGTCGGCGCGCGAGATCCATCTGATTCTGGAGAATGCGCGCGGCTTCAAGGAAGTTTTCACCCGCTCGATCAAGAAGGTCCCGGCCCTGCGCGGCAAGACCGTCTGCACGCTGTTTTTCGAGAACTCCACGCGCACGCGAACGTCGTTCGAACTGGCCGCCAAGCGGCTCTCGGCCGATACGGTCAGCTTTTCGATCGCAACCAGCAGCGTCAACAAGGGCGAGACCCTGATCGACACGGCGCGGACGATCGAGGCGATGGGGATCGACCTCATTGTGATGCGCCATCCCGAGTCGGGGGCGCCGCACCTGCTGTCGCGGCGGGTCCGCGCCAGTGTGATCAACGCCGGCGACGGCACGCACGAGCACCCGACGCAGGGGCTGCTGGACGCCTACACGATCCAGGAGAAAAAGGGGGGCTTCGAGGGGCTGAAGGTGGCGATCGTCGGCGACATCCTGCACAGCCGCGTCGCGCGCAGCAACATCCAGGCGCTGACGAAACTGGGGGCGGAGGTCACGCTGGTCGGCCCCTCGACGCTGGTGCCGCGCACCTTCGCGCAGTTCGGCGTCCGCGTGACGCACCAACTGATGGAAGGGATCCGCGACGCCGACGTGATCAACATCCTGCGGATCCAGCGCGAGCGGATGAACACCAATTTCTTCCCGTCGATCCGCGAGTACCGGTTGCTCTACGGCATCACGCGGGAACGGCTCAAGTCGCTCAAGCCCGACATCATGATCATGCACCCGGGGCCGGTCAACCGCGGGGTGGAGATCGATCAGGAAGTCGCCGACGGACCGCACTCGGTGATCAACGAGCAGGTCACCAACGGCGTGGCGGTGCGGATGGCCGTGCTCTACCTGCTGGCGGGGAATCTGCCATCGAGCCAGCGGGACTGAAGCGGCGCCGTGGCGACGGACGATTTCAGAACTGCAGCAGCGTGAAGAACGGCCGGCCGGCCAGCAGGTCGCGCCCCTTGAGGAACGTCAGCTCGATCAAGGTCGCGACTTCCTCGACCTGGCCGCCGAGATGCTCCACCAGGTTGCAGGTGGCGGCGAGCGTCCCCCCGGTCGCGATCAGGTCGTCGACGACGAGGACTTTCTCGCCGCGGCCGATCCCGTCCTCGTGCAGCGCGATCGTGTTGGTCCCGTATTCCAGCGTGTAGGATTCCTCGACGGTTTTGTAGGGGAGTTTGCCCGGTTTGCGGGCGGGGGAAAACTTCGCCTGCAGCGCCAGCGCCACCGGCGCAGCGAACAGGAACCCGCGCGATTCGATGCCGACGACGCGGTCGATGCCGCGCGCGGCATAGCGCGGGACGAACTGGTCGATCACGTAGCGGAATGCCGCGGGGTCGGCCAGCAGCGGGGTGATGTCCTTGAACAGGATGCCCGGCTGGGGGAAGTCGGGCACGTCGCGGATATAACGGCAGAGGTCCATCGCAAGGAGGCTCCGGGAAGGTCTTCCTGGAAGACGGCGGGATGCACGGCGGACAGCCGCACACACGATGCGACAGCGCCCGGGGTTTTTCAAGCCAAACCGACGCAATGCACCCGATGAGGACGAGGCTGTTTGCGGGAAGATCCAGTTGAGTGAAAACGCGAAAGCGGCGATGGGCGAGCCGGCTATTGAACCGCGGCGGCGACCTGCTTCAGCGCGCCGTAAAGTTCCGGCCGCCGCTGGCGCCGAATTGTCTCCTGAAGATCGTTTGCGGTTTCGGGCAGCTCATCCGGATACGACACGGTGGGCCAACTGGGATGATCCTCGAAGGGGATTGGCGGCGCGGGACGCCACTTGCGAATCGCGCGCAGGGGGCGGTCGCGGTCCAGATCCACTTCGGCCGTGACCAGACCGGCGCGATGGTGCGCCGAGCGCGCGATGACGACGCCGCAGGGGTCGATGATCCGGCTGCGGTGGCGCGCCGCGCTGGACGGATGGGTCGTTTCTAGCAGGAAGAACCCGCCGTCCATGGCGCGCGCGCAGTCGCGCTGATCGCGCGTGACGGGGTCGGGGCTCCAGCTCTGGCTCGGCGAGAGGACGATGTCGGCGCCGAGCAGGCTGTAACAGCGTTCGAGTTCGGGGCAGCCTTCGTCGGCGCAGATGCGGACGGCGATGCGGCCGAAATCGGTCTCGAAGACGGGGGTCTCCTGGCCGATGACCTGCTCGGCGTAGGTCGTGCGGATCTTGGTGTAGACGCCGAGCAGTTCGCCGGAGCGGTCGAAGATCAGGGCCTCGTTGCGTTCGCGGCGGCGAATGACGCCGGCGACAACGACATACATGGCGTGGTCGCGGGCGCGCGCGGCGATGCGCCGCAGCCGCTCGGCGGCGTCCGCCGTCTGGCGCTCAAGCACCTCGCTGGCCGGCCGGGGCCCGTGGGCCGTGATCCACTCGAATTCGTAGAGGCCGACGAGGTCCGAGCCCAGGCGGCCGGCCTGGTCGAGGCGCTCTTCGATCTCGTCGATGCCCAGGTCGCCCTCCACGAGGGTGAGCCGGATGCGGCGCCGCGGGTAGTTCCGCGCCGGCGGCGGCTGAACCGGTTGCGTCAGCAGGGCGAAGGCGGGGTTGGAGTCGGGGCGGCCGCGGAGCTCGGGCGATCGCCGCGGCTCGACCGTGGCCGTGGCGACGCCGCCGCCAATCCGCGCGGTGCAGGCCAGCCGCTGGCCGTCGCGGTCGATCAGCCAGGAGCGCCCGACCGGGCAGCCGCGATAGGGGGGGAAATTGCCGGGCAGGAAGTACGGGGTCGAGCCGGCATAGCGCGCGCAGGCGATCATGACGCGATAATCGAGGGCGCGGCCGATCGCCGGGGCATCTTGCAGGTACTCGTCCTCGATCGGCTCGGGGGCCTGCGCCCAGAAAATGAAGTCGGCCCCCTGGAGGGCGTAGACATGATCGATGTCGGGGAAGTGCCGGTCGGTGCCGATGCGCAGGGCGACGCGGCCGAGCTCGGTTTCGAAGACCGGCAACTCATCTCCCAGGTCGATGTCTTCGTCGGGGAGCTTGTGCGACTTGCGGTAGCGGCCCGCGAGCCGGCCGGCGCGGTCGAAGAGCAGCGACGTGAGGTAGGTGCGGCCGCCGGCGCGTTCGCGCAGGTTGCCGATCAGCCAGACCTGGTGGCGCCGCGCCAGGTCGGCGAGGGCCTGGCTGGCCGGACCCGGGATGGGCTCGCCGGCGGTCTGGATGCATTCCTGGGGCAGAGCGACCAGATCGGCGCCCTCGGCGGCGGCCGCGGCGACCCATGCCGCCACCGCCGCCGCGGTCCGGCCCGGCTCGGACCACACCTGCGAGACGAGGCTGACACGATACTTGCCGTCCGCCCGCGGCTCCCGCGCGTTGCCGGTCATGCTCACTTGATGTCCTTCACGTAGACGCGGCCGCCCGTGCGGGTGGCCTGCTGGAGCGCCAGCAGGATCCTGGTGACCTCGAGCGTCTGTTCGAGCGGGATCGGTTCGCGCCCGGTCTCGATCATCTTGATGAACTCGCCGAGCATGCGCGTGTAATAGGTCTTTCCCTTGACATCGATGTCGGTCACGCCGGTGGTTCCGAAGACGCGCAGTTGATAATAAACCCCGAGGAAATCGGGGAGGACGTAAGTCGTCGGCCAGAGGGGCTCCTTCTTCTCGGCCGGGACGTCGCGCACGAGGTGGAGCATGCCGAGTTTCTGATCGGCCCACTTGATGATGCCCGACCAGGCGTCGGGATTGCCCGGTCCGTAGTAGCGGCAGGCTTCGTCGCAGAGGACGTATTCGACACCCGGACCGAAAACGGTGTAGAGCGCCTCCAACCCGTGGATGCCGTACCAGTAGAGGGGGGCGCCGCCCATGATCAGGACGGCGGTGCGGGGATCGCCGAGGCCGCAGGCGCCGGCGTCGATGATCTCCTTGAGGCTGACGACCTGGGGCGAGTAGCGGATCGCGGAGGTCGACATCAGCGGCGCGCGATGGCGGCGCGACAGGTCGATCATCGTCTGGGCTTCGGTCACGGAATCGGCGAACGGTTTGTCGACGTTGACTGGCTTGCCCGCCTTGAGGAACGGCTCGGCCAGGCGCAGGTGATCGGAGGGACCGACCTCGACCCAGTCCATGATGTAGGCCTCGACGCCCTGTTTGGCCCTGGGGGGGACGCGGCCGCCCGGGATGAGCGCGGCGTCGACCAGATCGACCATGTCCTCGACGCGCTCGACGACGCGCCCGACGCCGTAATCCTTCGCGAACTTGGCCGCGACCTCGGGATCGTAATCCCAGACGGCGGTCAATTCGCACTGCGGATAGTAGCGCCGCAGGACCTCGGCCCATGGCTCGCCATGGGGCATCACCGTGACGACTCCCAGTTTGATCATCATGTCGGCCTTTGCTGGATTCGCCCGTCGCGCCCGGGCGCCCGTAGGATAGCATGAGCCCCCGCCCGCGGCGGATTCAAATTTTCAGGCCTCGATTGGAAACGAGTTTGATCAGGAGGAAGCGCTGGCGAGCAAGGGCAGGAAGCCCGCCTGGGCGAAATGGTGATCGCCGGTCAGCACCTCGCGCAGATGCTCGTGCTCCATCACCACAAAGGAGGTGCAATCCGTCAGCGACCAGCCCTTGTCGGGTCGCTGTTCGAAGAGGCGCAGGCCCTGCGTCAACAATTCGGAGGAGGCTGGGATAACCCGAGTGGCTGCGTCGTTAGCCAGATGGCGGAGGTAGGCAATGGCGCGGCCACGCGATTCAGGCGCACTGAGTGCATCCGCAAATTCCATGAGAACGAATTCCGTTGTGACATAGGTGATGTCCGATGCCGCCAGCCTGATGGCACGAACATGCGCGGCATCCTTCCGGTTCAGCAGTGCCAAGTAGAAATAGGAGTCCGCGAAGACCCGCCTCACTTTTTGGGCGCTCCGTGGGCGTAGTGGTCGTGATTGTGGGCGAGGTCCTCGGGGAGCTCAAGGCAGCCAACCAGGTCGCCAAGACGGTCCAACAACGTGGAGCCAGGCGGGGCGGGCGCCGGGGCGGGTTCATGCACCTCGATCTTGACCGGCGTCCCTTCGGGGAGCACGACGCCGTCTTCCAGCACAATTACGTTGTTTCTGACGCGACCGGAGTAAATCATCTGGCAGCCTCCATGGCGGCTTGGGGGCAGCCTGGCGCCGCGGCCCCACGGCTCCATGTTACATCCGTGGCGCCCCGCGACACAATGAATCACGGGCTCAATCCGGGGCTGGCAGGCAAGAAATTCGTCGCGCCGGATCGGCGCCGCCGGTTGGAGGCCGGCTCACTCCGGGTTCAGGACAACGGCCTTCAGGTACTCGCGGCGCATTTTCGCGATGGTGGAAATCGAGATTTCCTTGGGGCAGACCGCCTCGCATTCGCCGTGATTCGAGCAGTTGCCGAAGCCCTCGGCGTCCATCTGGCGCACCATGGCGAGCGCCCGTTCGCGCGCTTCGACGCGCCCCTGCGGCAGGTAGGCCAGGTGGGAGATTTTCGCCGCCGTGAACAGGGCGGCCGAGGCGTTGGGGCAGGCGGCGACGCACGCGCCGCAGCCAATGCACGCCGCGGCGTCCATGGCCTTTTCCTGGTCGGGGCGGGGGACCGGGATAGCGTGGGCGTCGGGGGCCTGGCCGGTCTTCACCGTTACGTAACCGCCGGAGATGATGATCCGGTCGAACGCGCTGCGGTCGACGACGAGGTCCTTAATGACGGGGAACGAGCGGGCGCGCCACGGCTCGATGACGATCGTCGCGCCGTCATCGAACGAGCGCATGTGGAGCTGACAGGTCGCGACGCCCTTGAGCGGCCCGTGCGCGATGCCGTTGATCACCATCCCGCAGCTGCCGCAGATACCCTCGCGGCAATCGCTGTCGAACTCGACGGGCTCATCGCCGCGGGCGATGAGCTGCGTGTTGAGGACATCGAGCATTTCCAGGAACGACATGTCGGGGGAGACATCCTGGAGGGTGTAATCCACCATCCGGCCGGGCTGGTCGGGTCCCGGCTGGCGCCAGATTTTCAAGTAGACGGTCATGTTTTTCGCCATCGCTGCGTGCCTCGCGGGATTACTTGTAGCTGCGCTGTTTGAGTTCGACGGATTCGAAGGTCAGATCTTCCCGGTGCAACTCGGGCTTCTGGTTGGGCCCCTTGTATTCCCAGGCGGCGGCAAAGGCGAAGCGCTCGTCATTGCGCAGGGCCTCGCCCTCCTCGGTCTGGTATTCCTCGCGGAAATGGCCGCCGCACGATTCCTCGCGCTGGAGGGCGTCCATCGCGACCAGTTCGCCCAGTTCCATGTAGTCGCCGATGCGCCCGGCATACTCGAGGTATTTGTTGAAGCTGTCGGGGCGGCCGGGGACCTTGAGGTTCTGCCAGTATTCCTCGCGCAGCGCGCGGATTTTGGTGATCGCTTCGCGCAGCCCCTGCGCGTTGCGGGCCATGCCGACGTAGTCCCACATGATCGCGCCCAGTTCGCGGTGGAACGTCCGCGGATCCTTGTTGCCGCGGTTGCGGATCATCCGCTCGGTCTGGTCGAGGACCTCCTGGCGGGTGGCCTTGAATTCATCGTCCTCGACTGTCGCGGTGGGGAAGGTCGAGCCGGCCAGGTAGTCGCCGATCGTGTAGGGGAGGATGAAGTAGCCGTCGGCCAGGCCCTGCATCAGGGCGCTGGCGCCGAGGCGGTTGGCGCCGTGATCGGAGAAGTTCGCCTCGCCCAGGACGTAGAGTCCGGGGATGGTGCTCATCAGGTTGTAGTCGACCCACAGGCCGCCCATCGTGTAATGCACGGCGGGGTAGATGCGCATCGGCACCTCGTAGGGGTTCTCATCGGTGATGCGCAGGTACATGTCGAAGAGGTTGCCGTATTTGTCGGCGATCGCCTTGCGGCCGAGGCGGGCGATCGCGTCGCGGAAGTCGAGGTAGACCGAGAGGCCGGCCTCGCCCACGCCGCGGCCTTCGTCGCAGACGGCCTTGGCCGCGCGCGAGGCCACGTCGCGCGGAACCAGGTTGCCGAAGCTCGGATAGCGCCGCTCGAGGTAGTAATCGCGGTCCTCCTCGGGGATCTGGTTCGGCGGGCGCTTGTCGTCGGCGCGCTTGGGGACCCAGACGCGCCCGTCGTTGCGCAGGCTTTCGCTCATCAACGTCAGTTTGGATTGATGGTCGCCCGAGACGGGGATGCAGGTAGGGTGGATCTGGGTAAAACAGGGATTGGCGAACGCCGCGCCGCGCTTGTAGCAACGCCAGGCCGCCGTCGCATTGGAGTTCATCGCGTTGGTCGAAAGGTAGTAGAGGTTGCCGTAGCCTCCCGTGCAGAGCGCGACGGCGTGCCCCGCGTGGCTCTCGATCTCGCCGCTGACCAGATTGCGGCAGATGATGCCGCGCGCCTGGCCGTTCTTGATGACCAGGTCCAGCATTTCGCGCCGGGGGTAGAGCTTCACGTTGCCGGCGTTGACCTGTTGCATCATGGCGCTGTAGGCGCCCAGCAGGAGCTGCTGGCCGGTCTGCCCGCGCGCGTAGAAGGTGCGCGAGACCTGGGCGCCGCCGAACGAACGATTGTCGAGGTAGCCGCCATATTCACGGGCGAAGGGGACGCCCTGGGCGACGCACTGGTCGATGATGTTGTTGGCGACCTGGGCCAGGCGGTAGACGTTGGCCTCGCGCGCGCGGTAGTCGCCCCCCTTGATCGTGTCGTAGAACAGGCGCCAGATGCTGTCGCCGTCGTTGGGGTAGTTCTTGGCCGCGTTGATGCCGCCCTGGGCGGCAATCGAATGGGCCCGACGGGGGGAGTCATGAATGAAGAAGGCGTGCACGTCGTAGCCCAGGCCGCCGAGGGTCGCCGCGGCCGAGGCGCCGGCCAGGCCTGTTCCGACCACCAGGATCTTGTACTTCCGCTTGTTGGCCGGGTTGACCAGCTTCATTTCGAAGCGGTGGCGATCCCACTTCTCCTGGATCGGTCCGCCGGGCACTTTCGAATCCAACTTCATGGAAGCCGCTCCGTTAGTATTTGAAGTAAACGTAGATCGGAATGACGATGTAGCCGAAGGCCAGGAGGACGGCGAGGCCGGTGCCCAGGCCGTAGATGAACGGCGTGTAGCGCGGGTGATTGACGCCGAGCGACTGGAAGGCGCTCCAGAACCCGTGGCGCAGGTGCAAGCCGAGCAGCACCATCGCCAGCAGATACCAGACAACGTAGCCGGGCTTCTGGAATACCTCCACGACGAGGGTGTGGAAGTCGCGCATCTCGATGCCGTCGACGACGACCGTGTAATGTTCGCCGAACTTGAAGGTGATCAGATGGAGGATGGTGAAGACGAGGATCACGATGCCCGACCAGATCATCGTCCGGGAGGAAAGGGTCTTGCGGCTGGGCTTGCCGGCGTCGGCGATCTCGTGGTAACCGACCGGCCGCGCCTCGCGCGCCCGGATGTAGACCAGCGTGCCGATGACGGCGTGGAGCAGAAAGAAGGCCAGCAGCACCGCCTCGCCGAACCAGAGGAGCGGCCCCAGGCTGACCAGATGATGCGAATAGGAGTTGTAGAGGTTGGGGTTGTCCAGCAGCAGCAGGAGGTTGCCGCCCAGATGCACGATGACGAAGACAAGGAAGACCAGGCCGGCGGCCGCGGCCAGATACTTCTTGCCCACGGTCGTCCACAGGTCGCAACACGAAACAGGCATGGTGGAGGCTCCACGGAGGGTTGAATGGGAAGCGCGGCGGGTCTTCGCCTCGGCGGGCGAGGCGCTCCGAAGGCCGTTTCGCGGGATTTCCAACGCTGGGGCGATCCCGCACCCACAATTCATATACCCCTATCTCATTGGAAAATCAATCCCCCAAGAGCGGGGGGATTTTTGGGGCGAGGGACATACAGGGACAGAAAGGATGCAAGGGACGGAGGGGGAGGCGGGCGCGGGTGATTCGGTCAGTTGGGCCGGTGGGATCTTTCTGGCATCCCTGCGGGATGCGGGGGCGATGGCGAGACCGATGGCGATAGCGATACCAATAGTAAGCTTGCATCTGCCGCGGGTTTGCGGGCTAAATGAAGGGGTCGCGTTTCACTCCGCCCGCAGCGCCGCGCCGAGCGGCCCGCCCGCATGGCCACAGAGACCGTCGACACGCACCTGGACCCCGCGCGCTGGCTCGATGAGCACGGCGACCTGCTCTATCGCTACGCGCTGGCGCGCGTCCGCGACACCGAAGTGGCCGAGGATCTGGTCCAGGAGACGTTCGTCGCCGCGCTGCGCGGCCAGCGGAATTTCGCCGGGCGCTCGAGCGAACGCACCTGGCTCGTCGGCATTCTCAAGAACAAGATCGTCGATCATCTGCGCCGCAAATGGCGCGAACAGCCGCTGAGCGAGCTGGAGCCGGCCGAGCAGGCCGAGGACTTCCTCGATCTGCTGTTCACACGCGGCGGGCGCTGGAAGGAAGGGGCAGGCCGCTGGGGGGACGACCCCGCCGCCGGAGTGCGCGCGGCCGACTTCCAGCGGGTCCTCGCCGCGTGTCTCGAGGGGCTCCCCGGCCGGCTGGCCGATGTTTTCATCCTGCGCGAGATTGAACAACTTCCCAGCGATGAAGTCCGTCAGGTTCTGAACATTTCGCCGACTAATCTGTGGGCGATGCTGTATCGCGCGCGCATGCGCCTGCGCGGTTGCCTCGAAGCCAACTGGCTCGGCCACGCCGAGGGGAAACGCTGACGCATGCTGACCTGCCGCGATGTGACCCGCCTCGTCTCCGAGTCGCTCGACCGTGAACTTCCGCCGCTGTTGCGCTTCCGGTTAAGACTGCACCTGGTCCTGTGCCTGTTCTGCCGCCGGTTCGAGCGGCAGATGCTCGCACTGCGGGCGCTCGCGCGCGAGGTCGCCGCGGGTGAAGCCGACGGGCCCGGCCTGCCGGAGGCCGCGAAGGAACGCATCCGCGGCCGGCTGCGCGGTGAGCAGGCGCAACCCTGAGACAGCGATACAGGAGAAGGAAATCCGTCGGATTGGAGGGGATTCGCCGCCCCTTCGAGGGGCTTGGATCATTGGAGGCGTCCACGCAGGGTTCCGGCCTGCGGCCGTCACCCTGCGCTTTATTCCGCTCGTCCGCTTCGCGGACTCAGCGGGCAACCGAACCGGAACCGCCGGCATTGGATATGGAATCCTTGAGCGGATCGCGATTGGACCCGCGCCGGAGCGGCTGCGGCTAGAGCAGCCGGAGCGTATCGATCCGCCGCGACGGCAGATTCAGTTCGACGGCGCCGCGGCTGACGCGCAACGGCTCGGCCGGCGTTTCCTCCAAGTCGCAGCGCCACGCCTGTTTCAGACCGGCGCGATGAACCACGCAGTTGGCCGCGCTCCGTCCGGGGTTGAACAGGCGTAGGATCGTCCCGCGGCCATCGTCGGCGGCCTTGACGGCGCTGACGATCACCTCGCCCTCCACGCGCAGGTAGGCGTGGGTGCGCGGCAGCGGCGCGCCGTCGTCGTCCACGCGCTCGGGATCGGTCGGCGGCATGTCGGGCAGGTGGTGGGCCTGGCCGATGCCCGCCGCCAGCCGCTGACCGAGCCGGGTCAGCGCGACCGGATCGATCGCGCCGGTCAGCGGCACGATCCAGTAGCGGAAGCGGTGCGTTCCCTGGATCTGGCCGCCCTCCTCGCCGCGCGTCATCACGGTCCGCCTGAAGGCGCGCAGCAGCGTGAGCGCGATGGGGCGCTCGGGGAGGTCGCGCACGGCGGCTTCCGGGAGGCCGTGGCTGACGATCGCGAGGCCGCGGCGGCCGTCGGAGACGGCGGTCCACGATTGCTGCGGCCGGGTCTCGACTTCCAGTTCGCGCCACTGGATGCGCTCCGGGTTGAGCGCGATCGGCCGCTCGACCGCGTCGAAGGGCGTATCGCTCCAGGCGGTCTGCGCCGACGCGCCGGAGGGGAAGAGCACGCGCAGGCGGTGATCGCGCAGGTTGTTTTCCACGGTCGTTTCGACCTCAATGCGGTCGCAGCCGGCGCGCAGCGTGACATCGTGGCGGACGCGCAGCGTGCGGCGTTCGTCGCTCCGGCGCATCTCGACAAAGTCGAACCGCGCCGGCAGGGTCCATTCCAGTTCGACGCGGAAGATCGCCTTGAGCGGACCGTCGGCGACGAGCGCCACGGTCGCCGGCGCCGCCGAGGAGACATGCACCTGATCGTTGAGCGGCACGCCGTGGTACCAGCCGTCGCCGATGTCGGCGCCGTTTTCAAGTGTCAGGAGCGGTTCGTAGGTCTCCTCGGTGCGCTTGTCGGTGACGATCAACTGGCCCGCCAGGGTGAAGCCCAGGGCGAGGAACTCGTTCTCGGCCGAGGTCGGGCTCGTGGCCAGGCCGGTCGTCCCGTAGCGGGTGAAGCCCTCGACCGGGCGCACCGCGAGCGAGGTGTAGCCGAAGGGGGGGATGCGCAGCCGGGCGGTGCAATGGACGTGGAACCGCCGGGGGGATTTGGGCGGCAGGCCGCGCGTCCAGACGATCTCGGGCTGGTGGAGGGACTGGCCGACGCGCTGGTAGGCGACCTCGCGTCCGCGCTCGTCGTGGAGCGTGAAGGCCGGTTTTTTTTCAAAGCCGAACCACTCCATGAAGCAGGGGGTATCCTCGGGCAGGACGACGTCGAAATCGACGGGTTCGTCGATCGGCCGCGCGGTCGGGTTGGCCAGCAGCAGCGTCGCGGGGGGATGGGCGGCGCCGGGGGCTGGCTTCAGGCCGCGGTGCACATGGCGCGCCAGGTGCCGCAGCGCCCCCTGCCGGATCCGGTCGGCGATCAGCTCGACCTGGTCGAAGCGGTAGAGCATGTCCTTGTGGACCTGGTCGGGGCTGCAACCGCAGATGCTGTCGTGGGCGTGATTCTGGAGGAGCAAGCGCCAGGCCGCGCGCAGGAAACCGGCCGGGTCGGGCATGCCGCTGGCGGTGGTGAACAGGCCGAAGGGTTCGGCCCACTGCGTCAGGAGGGATTCGCACCGCGCGTTGGCCTGCTTCAGATGAATCCGGCTGCTGAGGACGCCGGGGATCAGCCACTGCTGCTCGACGGAGGTGGGGGGCTTGCCGTATTCGCGCAGCTCGCCGTCGATGGTTTTGGTGATGCGGTCGGCGGAGCGCATCAGGTCGGCCGCGTAGGCGTCGAGCGTGCTCAGTCTGACGTCGAAGCGCGCCGCTTCGGGGCGCCGGGCGAAGTCCTCGATCAGCTCGCCCGTCAGCGGCTCCAGCTCCATGTGGTCGCAGCCGTCGAAGAACAGGACCGGCAGTCCGGCCGGTGGGCGGCCCGTCTGCGTGGCGAGGTATTCGACGGCCGCGTCGGTCAGGCTTTGCCGGCGTCGGTCGGCGGGATGCGCGCGGCGGCGGACGCGGAAGTAAAAATCGCAATAGCCGTTGTTCGCACCGAAACGGAAGGCGAGAACTTCGGAGCCGTCCGGGGCGCGCCAGCGGAAGTTGCGTCCGACGTCGGCCTCGTTGATCCCGCGCCAGAGGAAGGCGGTCGCGATACGGAAGCCGCGGAAGATCTGCGGGAGTTGGCTGCAATGGCCGAAGATGTCGCAGATAAAGCCGGCGCGCGAGGGCTCGCCGAAGCGGCGCGCCACGAGCAGGCCCTCGGCCAGGTTGCGGACGATCGACTCGCCCGCCACGATGAATTCGTCGGGGAGAGTATACCACGGGCCGATCGCGAGGCGGCCGGCCTGGGCGAAGCGGCGGATCTGCTCCTCGCGCTCGGGACGGATCTCCAGGTAGTCCTCGATCGGGATGCTCTGGCCGTCCATCTGGAAGTGAGTGAACCGCGGGTCGTGCTCCAGGCGGTCGAGCACCTCATCCAGCAGATAGACCAGGCGGTAGCGAAACCCCTGGAAGGGTTCATACCATTCACGGTCCCAGTGGGTGCTGATTACCCAGTGGAGCGGGATTTTGCCGCCGCGGGAGGGGGCCGGCGCGTTCCGCCCCGGTTTCGTTGCCCGTGCCGTTTTCGTTCGAACCATGATGTTGGACGTCCTTTTCTGTTTAGTCTGTTCCGACTGTTCCGTCCCCGCCGGGATGGCCCGTGATCTTTCTCAAGCAAGCAGATCCAGTAGTTCCGGCATCCGGTCGATGACGCGGTCGGGTCGGAGCGCGAGGGCCTGGCGCCGGCTGAGCAACCCCCAGGCGACGGCGATCATGCGGACGCCGGCGGCGCGCGCGACGCGGTGATCGGGCAGGGCGTCGCCGACCATCGCGCAGCGATCGGGCGGGAAGCCAAAATGGCGGATAACACGCAGCAGCGACTCGGGGGCGGGCTTGCGCGGGACCCCCTCGAGTTCGCCCCACAGGCCATCGACGCGGGCGGCGATGCCCAGGCGGTCGCAGACGCCCGCCACGACCTCGGCCGGCTTGTTCGTCAGCACGGCCTGGCGGATGCCGCGCGCGCGGACGGCTTCGAGCGTTTCGAGGACGCCGGGATAGAGCCGCGCCGAGCCGGCGGGATTGCGGCCGTAGTATTCGCGGTAGCCGCGATAAATATCATCGAAGCGGTCGAGGGCGCCGACATCGGCGAGGCAGCGCCGCACGAGCATCCGGGCGCCGTCGCCGACGTGGCCGCGCACCTGCGCCATCGGCAGCTGCGGCAGTTGATGCCGGCTGAAGACGGCGTTGATGCCGCGCGCGATATCGTCGAATGCGTCGACGAGCGTGCCGTCCAGGTCGTAGACGATCAGATCAAGCGCGAGCGGTTGGGGGGAGTTCATAGCGCTCAACAATCGGCATCGGGATCGCCAGCGGGATCGTCGTCGAACCGATGGATCCGCTCGTCTCGCGCGCCGTCGACAGACCGGCATGGGGCGGGCGCGGGCACGACGCCCCCTGATTTAACACGCTTGCGCCGCGAGAATCCATTGAAGGTTGCATTCAGGGGGGCGGCCCCTAGAATGAAGGAACGAGCCCACTCCGCCCTCCGCGCCGGTCCGCCGGCGATGCCTTGCATTCCAGACGGAAAGGCTCCTGTTAATTCCATGACGGTCAACCAGCCCGAGCCGATCCCCGAAAAAGGGTTTGCGATCAAGGACTGCGCGCTGACGGCGATCGCGACGGGCCGCCGCGCGCAGAACCTGCGCGAACTGCGCCACATCCTGCAGGAAATCCATCCCGGCAGCATTTATTACCACTTCTGGGGCGGGCTGCTGCGGCCGCGCTACTACGATCGCGAATATAAGAACGATTTCGCCAACTGGGCCGCCACGAGCCTGCATCACCAGACGCTGGCCGAGCGGCTGAGCGTGATTGATCCGAACGACTACGCCGACATCGAGCGGCTGCGCGAGGAGCTGCTCGACACGATCGACGACGTGCTGGACGCGACGGAACAAGTGCCTTGGGCCGTGGCCGATGAGCAGTTTCACTTCATGCGCTCGCAGATCGTGGTGTTCAGCACGCACCATCTGGTGGCCGAGCCGGAACAGCTCAAGGAGGTCGTGCCGGCGATGACGATCAGCAGCGTTTTTTATCATTTCATTGATGCACGCAGCCGGACCGACGCGCACGTGGACGACTTTCGCGCCTGGCTGGGCGGGATGTCGCCGCGCTATGACGACCTGTGCGAGCGACTGGCGCAAGTGGATCCGTATTTTGAATCGCTCCCGCGGCTGCGCGAGCAACTGAGCGAGCTGTTCAACGATTACTTCGGGGGCGGCGCATCATGAGGTCGATGCTCGAGGCATATGCCGAGGTAGCCGGGGCGGACGTCATCGACCAGTTGCACCAGCTCGCCGAGCCGCTGCGCGGCAAACGCGTGGTGCATGTCAATTCGACGCGGATCGGCGGGGGGGTGGCCGAGATTCTGAACAAGCTGGTGCCCGCGCTCGAGGAGCTGGGGATCGAATCGATCTGGGAGGTGCTCACCGGCGAGAGCGATTTTTACCAGTGCACGAAGGGATTTCACAACGCGATCCAGGGGACGGCGGCCGACATTCCGCCGGCGTTGCTGCGCGTGTATGAGGAGACGAACGCGGAGAATGCCGAGCGGCTGCGGCCGGTGCTGGCCGAAGCCGACATCGTCCTGATCCACGACCCGCAGCCGGCCGCGCTGTTGCGGCATATTCCCGAGCGGCGGGGCAAGTGGATCTGGCGCTGCCATATCGACGCGAGCCGTCCGTACCGCCCGGTGTGGCGCTACCTGCGCAAGTTCGTCAGCGAGTACGACGCGAGCATCTTTTCGCTGGCGGCGTTCGCCCAGCCGTTGCCGCACAACGTCTACATCATCCCGCCGAGCATCGACCCGCTGACCGAGAAGAACATGGACCTGCCGGAGGAGGAGATCGCGGCGGTGCGCGAGCGGTTCGGGATCGATCCGGACCGGCCGATGATCCTGCAGGTGTCGCGGTTCGACCGGTTCAAGGATCCGCTGGGGGTGATTGCGGCGTATCGCGAGGCGCGCAAGTTCGTGCCCAACCTGCAACTGGTGCTGGCGGGCGGGGGCGCGACCGACGATCCGGAGGGCGACGTCGTGCTGACGGAGGTGCAGCAGGCAGCGGCCGGCGACGCCAACATCAAGGTGCTGCTGCTGCCGGCCGACGCGCACCGCACGATCAACGCGTTGCAGCGGGCGGCCGACATCGTGCTGCAGAAATCGCTCAAGGAAGGGTTCGGCCTGACCGTGACCGAGGCGATGTGGAAGGGCAAGCCGGTGATCGGCGGCAATACCGGCGGGATCCGGCTGCAACTGGTGAATCACGAGACCGGGTTCCTGGTCAATACGCCGGAGGGAGCGGCGATGCGCATTCGCTACCTGCTGTTCCACCAGAAGCAGCGGCTGAAGATGGGGCGCAACGCGCGGGAGTTCGTGCGCGAGAACTTTCTCGTCACGCGGCACATGCGCGAGTATCTGACGCTTATCTTGACGCTGATCCACGGCGGCGAGGAACGGATCGTGCTGGGGTAGGACGGAAGGAGGCGACGGTGCATCGCCGGCAGGAAAGGCCACGGTCCGCCCGCGGGTGGCATGCGGTGATGCGGTTCGTCCGGCCGCTGGTTGCGCAGGCGGCGCTGCTCTGGGTGGCGGCGTGCGGCGGCGGCGGGGACGGCGCGGGGCAGCCGGAGATCACCTTCGCGGCATCGCTGCTGCCCGCGGAACAGGCGAAATACAATACGATTCTGGACGAATTCACGCGGCAAACGGGGATCCCGGTCAAGCTGGTCGCGGTTCAGTACGCCCAGATCCGCTCATCGGTCGAAGCCGAGGCGCGAGCGGGGCGGGGCAAGCTCGATCTGGTCGAATTGGACCTGCCGCAGTTGCCGGTGATGCGCCCGCTGATGCAGCCGCTCGACGGCATCACGTCGGGGATCGAGGCGCTGCGCGACGCCGTCGCGGAGGGGGCGTGGGAGGTGACGACCGCCCCGGGCGCCGGCGGCGCGGAGCGGACGCTGTATCTCCCCCACCGGCTGAACTGGCAGGCGATGGTGTATGACAGCGAGAAGCTGCCCGAGCCGCCCGGCACGTGGGAAGAACTGCTGGCGGCGGCGCGGGCGCACGCGGGGGCGATCGGGCTGAAGTGCGCGCGCTACGAGGGGCTGATCTGCGACGTCTTCCCGTTCATCTGGCAGGCCGGGGGCGATCCGCTGCGTCCGGATTCGGCGGAGGTGGTCCAGGCGATCGAGTTCTTGCGGGAGCTGAGCGCGTATTTCAATCCGGCCGTGCGGTCGTATCAGGAGACACCGGTGCTCGAAGCGCAACGGCTGGGCGAAATCGTGCTGCATTTCAACTGGCCGTTCGTCGTGCCGCTGCTGCGGGAACAGCAGCTGCTGCCGTCGCCGATGAAGGTTGCGCCCGGCGCGGTGAGGCCGCCCTGCCAGGGCGCCGCGCCAGGCGCGCCATCCTGAGACCTCGGTACAGGCCTCGGCTGCCCGGCGCGCAGACTGCGGTCGGGCACGGCACTGAGCCTGCGCCGAGCGGGCGGTGATGCAGCCGCGGGAAACAGGGGGGAAGTGCGGGCGCGCCCCGCCGTCGCCGACTATGACGCGCTGAGCCGCCGGTGGCAGGATGCGATTTACGAGATCCTGTTCGAGGGGGCGGACGTGAAGGGGCGATTGAAAGCGCTGCAGAGCGAGATTGAGGAACCGGGTGCGGAAGGCTAAAATAAAACATTCCTTGCGTCCTGTCTCACGGCGGGATGAAGCCAGCCGGCGGCCCCCCGCACTCCGTGCCCGGCGCCCGCTGGCGAACGCGGAAAGGTCCTCGATGATGATCCGATTCCTCGTCCTTGCCTGCCTGATCGGCGTGATTTCGTTAGACCATCCGGGGTTCGCGCAGCCGGAGCAGCCGCTGCGCCCCGGGGAGTATCAGCCGCCGGCGGCGGCCGATCTGATGGCCTCATATCAGCGCGCGCTTGCGGAGGCGCACAGTTACTCGCTGGACGTGCGGCAGCGCGTCGTGCTGCCGAACCTGGACGTGGTGACGACGATGGTGATCGCCGTTGAGCGTCCCAACCGGCTGCTTTACGTGGCGGAGGACCAGCCGCCGGGAATGTTCGCCGGGCGGGTGGCGGCCGACGGCGAGAAACTGTATCTGCACCGCCCGCAGCAGAACCTGGTGGTCGAGCGCGAAGCGCCGGCCGACCTGGCGGAGCTGGCCGGCGACCCCGAGATTCAGATTCTGCTGGCCAACAACCTGGAGCTGGGTCTGGATCTGGTGCTGCCGATGCTGGCCGAGGAACCGACATCGGGACCGACGCCGTATGAATACGTCGGGCATGAAACGTGGAGCGGCCGGCTGCTGCACCACATCCGGAACCGGCGCCAGATTGATGAGGGGCTGTCGCTTCGCTTCGATTACTACCTGACCGATGGGGACCCGGCGCAGCTCGTGCGGATCCAACCGGATTTTGGCGAGCTGATGCGGGTGATGATGCGCAATCATGGCGAGGACGCGGCCGCGCTGGAGGCCGCGAGCGCGCAGGCCGAGATGTATTTCGACATCGGGACGTGGCAGCTCAATCCCGAGCTGGAGGGGGAGCTGTTCGCGTTCGCGCCGCCGGCGACGGCCGAGGTATCCGACACGCTGTTCGCGCAGGAGAAGCATCCGCTGGTGGGGAGCGAGGCGCCCGATTTCGACCTGCCGCTGCTCGACGGGGGCCAGGTGCAGCTCTCGTCGCATGAAGGATCGCGGATTGTGATCCTGGATTTCTGGGCGACGTGGTGCGGCCCGTGCCGCGTGGCGATGCCGATCATCGACAAGGTCAGCGAGGAATTCGCGCCGCAGGGGGTGCAGCTGTACGCGGTCAACCTGCGCGAGACGCCGGAAACGATCAAGGGATTCCTGAGCGGTCAGGAATTTGCGCCGACGGTGTTGCTCGATGCGGAGGGAACGGTGAGCGACCGGTTCGGCGTCCAGGGAATTCCCACGACGTTTATCATCGGCAAGGAGGGGCGGGTGCAGGCGGCCTATGTCGGCGCATTGCCCAACCTGGAACAGCGGCTGCGGCGCGACCTGAAGAAGCTGACGGGCGGCGAAAGCCTGCTGCCCGCGGGCGCCGATGAGTGAGGGCCGGTCGGCCGCGACGCCGGCACACGGAGAATAATTTTCTCCCCTGATCCGATCAGCGGGGCAAATTGCACACTTTTTGCACGCGCGGGGACCATGAAGCATTGGGCCCAGCAACGGATGATTTATGGTCTCGCGGCCGTGCCGGCGTTGCTGTTCCTGCTATTTCAGATCTGGCCGCTGGGCCATGCCATCCAGACGGCGTTCACCAACGAGACCGGGCAGTGGACGCTGGAGCCTGCGCGACGCGTGTGGGGGGATCCGTTGTTCCGGCGCAGCCTGGGCTACAGTTTCCTGATTCCGGTGGTGAGCGTCGCCCTGGAAGCGGGGGCGGGCGTCGCGATGGCGCTGTGGTTCTATTTCGGTCTGGGTCGCGCGCGCGGGTTCTGGCGGACGATCGCGCTGATCCCGTTCGCCGTGCCGGAGATTGTTTATTTACTGACGATGAAGCTGGTGTTTCGCCAGAACGGTTATCTGAACAGCCTGCTGTGGCACGTGGGCGGGAGCGAGGCGACGGTCGGCTGGCTGGAGCCGGGCACGCCGCTGATGGTGGGGGTGGTGATTCTGGTCGATGCGTGGCGCGTCACGCCGATCGTGTTGCTGATAGTCCTGGCGGCGCTGGAGCAGGTGCCCGAGTCGTATCTGGAGGCGGCGCGGATCGATGGGGCGTCGGTGGGGCAGATCGCATGGCGGATTCTGACGCCGCTGATCCTGCCGGCGCTGCTGGTGGCGCTGGCGCTGCGCGCCGTCGATGCGTTCCGCATCTTCGCGACGCCGCTGGTGCTGGTGGGGATCGATGCGCTGCCGGTGCTGACGTCGGTCGCCTACCACTATCAGGAATTCGCGCGCGACGGCGCGGCCGCCAACGTGGCGGCGCTGACGCTGGCCTTCACGCTGCTGCTGCTGACCGGGCTGACGCTGCTGGGGATGAAGCGGAGGCGAAGCTCATGAGCGCGGCCGGACGAGCGTCGAGACGAGGAATGGCGCCGTCGCGCGGCGCGCGGCGCGGGCTGACGTGGGCCGGGCTGGCGCTGCTGCTGCTGGTGAACTGCATCCCGCCGCTGCTGGTGGTGCGGCAGGCGTTCGCCCCGCTGGGCGAGCCGCCGGGCATGCCGCTGCGCCTGCTGCCCGGACGGCTGTCGCTGGGCCACCTGGCGCAGTTGCTCGAGACGCAGAACCTGCTGGGCCGGATCGGCCTGAGCCTGTGGGTGGCCGTGGCGACGACGGCGCTGGCGCTGGCGCTGGGGTTCCCCGCCGGGTGGGGGGCCGTGCATCTGCGGCGCCTGGGCGACGTGATGACGCGGCTGTCGCTGGCGAGCCGGATCCTGCCGCCGATCGCGGTGGCCATCCCGCTGACCGCCCTGCTGATTCCGGTGGGCCTGTATGATCATCCATTCGGCCTGGGGCTGGTGGTGGCGCATCTGACGCTGGGGCTGCCGTTCGCGATCCTGCTGGCGTACGCGGCGTTTCGGGAAGTTCCGGGGGAGTTGGAGGAATCGGCGCGGGTCGACGGCTGCACGCCGCTGGAGGCGTTCTGGCGGATCGCGCTGCCGTCGGTGCGCGGGTCGCTCGCCGGCGCGATGATTCTGGTTTTTCTACTCTCGTGGGATGAATTCGCCTATGCGCTGCTGATCCAACTGACCAACCGCACGCTGCCGCCGCTGATTTACTACTTCACGAGCTATGGCGACATGGGATCGGCCAGCACGCTCGCGGTGGTGATGCTGGTACCGGCGGCGGGGGTCATTTTCGTGTTGCAGGGGTTGTTGACGCGCGGGGCGCTGACCGGCGGGGTGAAAGAGTGAGGCGGAAACGGAATTTGGGGCGGGGTTTGTTTGACATGGAGAGGAGAAGATGGCGGGGTATCGAGAGCCGAGGACGTGGGACGAGAGCCGAGAGCCGAATTCTGGG
>MVZB01000027.1 GCA_002068205.1 candidate division BRC1 bacterium ADurb.BinA292 | reverse complement strand
TGCGTCGACCGCGACCGCCAATCGCGACATATGGTCCTGTCGATGCCGGACGACGCCCACCCGCGCCCCAACGCGCCATCCACGACGCCCGCCGCGGGCGGTCGCCGTTCGAACGGCCCGACCGGCGCCCCTGGCCCGACTCCGCGCGCGGCGTCGACCCCCGACGCCGCCGACATCCCCCAAGGATACCCGCCCCGCATGAGGCCCCGTCTGCTCGCTCTGTTCGCGCTCCTGCTCCTGCCGCTGGCCGGTTGTGGCCGCGTCCACTATCGCTATTACGTCCGCCTGGACGACCGCCCGCTGCGGATGGATCTGCCGCTCGACCTCGTCTACGCCCATCCGCGGATTGAGGCGATCAAGGACCGGACGCTCGAAGTCCACGTCCTGTCGCCCCTCGACTCCGTGATGGCCAGCACGGCGAAAATGACCAAACCCGATGACTGGGAAACCTACTACGAGACCTGGCGGCGCGACTTCGAGAACGTCCTGGCCGATAAGATCTGGCGCACGGCCATCTTCAGCGATGTCGGCACCCCCTCCGACCCCGTCCCCCTTGAGAAGCCCGATTACCAATTGCGCGTCGCCGTCACTGAATGGAACGAAGGGAATCGCTGGCTGCGCTGGATTCTGGGCTTTGGCGCCGGCCGCACCCGCGTCCAGTGGGAAGGCAAGCTGGTCAACGCCGCCAACGGCGAGGAACTGCTTCTCTTCGCCGACGCCCGCGAACACCCCGGCGGACCGTATATGATCGGCGTCAGCTTCCATCCCCCCAAAGGCAACGCCCTGATCGCGCAGGACCTGGCCTGGGCCTCGCGGGACCTCGCCAACGCGCTGCGCGAGGCGACCGGCATCGACCGCGAGCCGCTGGGAACCAACAGCTTCCATCGCAAATACCGCTACGATAACTGGCAGAGCCAGGAAATCCCGCGCCCCACCGAAGAGATCAGGCCGCCATCGCTGCGCGTGCGCGTTGGTGGGGGGACGTAATGGACCCATGGGCGCCGGGCCTCGCCGCCCGCGCGGCATGGCAGTTGCGCCCCGAGTCCTGCCTGGGGGCGGCGGCCGTCGCCGGCTGCCTGCTGCTGCTGGGCTGGCCGCTCCTGCCCCGGCCGGCGCGATCGTGGTGGGAGCAATGGCTGCTGCGCGCGGCGGCCGGCTGCGTCGCCCTCCCGATCCTCGTGCTCGTGGCGGGGCAGGTCCGCGGCCTGCTCTTCACCCTCCCCTGGCGCTGGTTGGGGTTGGCCGGCTGGCTGGCGTTCGCGGCGACCGGCATCGCCCGGCTGCGCGCGTCGCGCCGGACCGCGCCCGCGCTCCCAGGCGCCGGCGCACCGCCCCCCTCGCTCTTCCGGCTTCTCGCGCTCGCCGGGTGGATCTGCGTCGGCCACTGGCACCTGCAGATGCTCTGGCCGGCGCTCAGCCCGCCGCTCAGTTACGATGTGCTCGAATACCATCTGGCGCTGGTGACACATGGCTTCGCCACCGGCCGGTTTGAGCCGATCCCCGGCATCCTCTACACGCGCCAGCCGGTGGCGACCGAGGCGCTCTTCACGCTTGCCGCCGCGGCCGAAGGCTGGGCCCGCGGCGCCGCCCCCGGCCTTCTGAACTGGCTGCTCTTCCTCATGGCGACGCTGCTCTTTGCCCCTCTGGCCCGGCGTCTGCGGCTCCCCGCCCCTGTCCGGCCGTGGCTCTGGCTCGCCGTCCTCGCTCACCCGCTCGTCTTTAAACTCCAGCTCGATAACTTCACCGACTGGACCGGCGCGCTGCTCATGCTGGCGGGGCTGCTGCTTGCCACCGGGCGGCGCGGCCGCGCCTGGGCCTTCCCGCTCGGCCTGTGCGCGGGCGGCGCCGTCGCCGCCAAATGGACGAATGCCGGAACGGTGGCGCTTCCGCTCCTGGCGGTGGTCGTGGCGACCGCCCGCGGGAAACCCACCTGCGGGCGCGAGCTGGCCGGCTTCGGCGCCGGCGCCGCCGCCGCGCTCGCCCCCTGGTTGATCTGGCTGGGCCGGACCGTCGGCAATCCGTTTGCCCCCTTTCTCGCCGGTCTGTTTCCGACCGACGCCTGGTCCGCCGAGCGGCTCCAGTTCCTCCTGGCCACCCATCAGCCGCTCTCTCCTCTGGATGTTGATTACTGGACGAATCTGGTCCGCAGGCTGGCGGTGGAACTGGACGGCTGGCCGATGATCGCCGTCGCCCTGGTGCTGTCGGCCGGGGCGGTGGCCCTGCGCCGGCGCCGCGGCGCGCGCTGGCTCGCCGGTCGCTCCGCGCGAACCGCCGCGGCGCTGCTCCTTGGCTTGGTCTTCAGCCTGTTGCTGTGGGGTCAACTCCGCCACGCCGCCGATCGATTCCTCGCCCCCGTCATCGTGCTGTCGGCGTTGTTGCTGGGCGACGCCCTGCGCGTGGTTCAGCGCGCGGCCGGTCCCCGGCGCGGGACATGCGTCATGGTTTCCTCCGCAGTCATCCTTGCCGCGTTCGCGCTCTGGCCGCTGCGGCTGCAACTGGCGACGCTGCGGGCGCTCGCCATGCCGGCCGTGGCCATGGGCCGCGTGTCCCTGCCCGAGTACCTGCACAATGGCCTTGGCGCGACGGCCGCGATGTTCGCCGCCGTCGACCGCCTGCCGGCCGACGCGCGGCTGATCGCCATCCACGAAGCCCGCGGCTATTACTTCCGCCGTCCCGTTGCGCTGGCGTCGGTCTTCGATCGGACGCCGATCCGCGATGCGCTGCGCGGCGCCGATTCGGCCGAGTCGATCCGCCGGCGGCTGGCCGACGCCGGCTATACTCACATGCTGGTCAACGAATTCGAGCAGGCCCGGTTGCTCGCGATGCACCCGCCGCTGCGGCTGGAGGACGATCCGCGGCGCCGGCGGCTTGTCGAGCGCGACGACCAGACGGGGCTCGTCCGCACGTTCCCCGCCGAGGCGGAATTCGCCGTCGATCCCCCCGCGCCGGCCGAGAAGCAGGCCTATCTGGAGTTTCTCGCCGCGCTGCGCGCGCGGCCGGTCTGGATCGAGGCGCCCCCCGCGGGAACCCCCGCCATCTGGATCGCCGATTTGCGCCCGACCCTGCCTTGAGGCATGCCGGCCCCTGTGCTAAAACAGGGCGGCGCGGTCTCCGGCCTCCTGTTCCGGACCGTCCAAACCGACGCGCGAACAGATTTCCATTGCCCGCGGGGTTTCATTCGGAATCAATATGAGCATGGCGACCGGCAGCAAGGACTACTACAAGACGCTGGGGGTGGAGCGCTCGGCTTCGCCCGACGAGATCAAAAAGGCCTACCGCAAGCTCGCGCTCAAGTATCATCCCGACCGCAACCCGGGCGACCCCGAGGCCGAGGAGCGCTTCAAAGAGGTTTCGGAGGCCTACGAGGTTCTGAGCGATCCCCAGAAACGGCGAATGTACGACGCCCACGGCTACGAGGGCGTCCGCGGCGCGTTCCGCCACGGCGGCTTCACCTGGGACGACTTCCACCACGCCTCCGAATTCCAGGATATCTTCGGCGACCTGTTCGGCAATCTGTTCGGGTTCGGCTCCATGGGGGGCGGCCGTTCGCGCCGCGGCCGGCCGCGCGGGCGCGACTTGCGCCTCCGGCTGGATATCGACCTGGAGGACGTCCTGCGCGGCAAGACCAGCGAGATCACCCTCCGGCGCCTCGAATCCTGCCTCAAGTGCGGCGGCAGCGGCGCTCAGCCCGGCACGCGACCCGAAACCTGCCAGCGCTGCGGCGGCCACGGCCAACTGCGCGTCACCCAAGGGTTCTTCAGCCTCACCACCACCTGCGACGTCTGCGGCGGCAGCGGCCAGGTCGTGCGCAATCCCTGCCCCGAATGCGGCGGCCAGGGCCGCGTCAAGGAAAAGGTCACGCTCAAGGTCGAAGTGCCGCGCGGCGTGGAAACCGGCACGCAGCTTCGCATGCTCGGCGAAGGCGAAGCCGGCCCCCCCGGCGGCGAACGCGGCGACCTCTACATCGTCCTGAACGTCCGACCCCACAAGCGCTTCGTCCGCGAGGGCTTCGACCTGCACTGCGAGCTGCCGATCAGTTTCCCCCAGGCCGCGCTCGGCGACACGATCTCCGTGGAAACCCCCTGGGGCGCGCAGGAACTGAAGATCCCCGCGGGAACCCAGCCGGGCGACCGCTTCCGCCTGCACAACCTCGGCGTTCCCCAGCGCGATCACGACGACGCCATGCGCGGCGATCTGTATGTCCACGCCAAGCTGGTCGTGCCGACCCGGCTGACCGACCGCCAGCGCGAGCTGCTGCGCGACTATGCCGCCGCCTCGGGCGACGAGAAGTTGCAGGAAGACCGCGGATTCTTCGACCGGTTCAAACAAAGCCTCGGCCTGGACGACTGAACCTCGCCGGCCGGATGACGCCCCTCAGCCGGCGGTGGTGCGGCGCACGACCAGCCGGTCCCCCGGCACGAACCGCACCATCGGCCGCGCCTGCTTGTCTTCGATCAGGTGCAGCGCCAGTTCTCCCGCCACCCGGCCGATCTCCTCGCACGGTTCGCTGATCGTCGTCAGCTCGATCCCCGGCAAACCACCCGACGTCGAGTCGCCCATCCCGATCACGGCCACGTCCTCGGGAACCCGCAGGCCGATGTAGCGCAGCAGCGCCAGCGCATGGAGCGCCATCAGGTCCGATGCGACGATCAGGGCATCGGGCCGGTCCCTGGACTGCTCGAACATCCGGCGGATCAGCCGCTGCACGAGCGGCTGGAGCCCCGCCTGCGACTCGGCCTTGCCCTCGCCGATCCAGGCCGGGTTGACCGGCAGATCGTGTTCGCGCAGCGCCTCGTGGAACGCGTCGTGGCGCTCGCGGTGGACGATCGAGTCGCGCCGCACCGCCAGATAGCCGATCTTCTTCCGCCCGCCGCCGGCCAGATGCTCCACCGCGCGGCGCACGCCGGCGCTGGCGTCCCAGGCCACATAGCTGACCTGCGGGAAGTCCTCAAAGGCGTCGCCCAGGAACAGCAGCGGCGGCCCGTGACGCACGATCCGCTCATACAGGCTGCGGCTGCCGGGCAGCGGAAAGGTCAGGATGGCGTCGGCCCGCCGCTCGAGCAGGGATTGCACCTCGCGCTGTTCGCGCTTGCTGTCGCCGCGATGCAGCGCGGAAAAAACCGTGAAGCTGTATTGGTCCAGAACCTCCTGCAGACCCTCCAGCACGCGGTCGGCCCAGCCATGGCGGAAGTTTTCCACAATGACGCCGACGACCCCCGACCGGCGGATGTGCAGGCCGTGCGCCAGGCGATTGGGGACGTAGCCGGCTTCCGCCGCCGCCCGCAGCACCCGCTCCGCCGTCGCCGGCGAGATCTTCTGCTGGCGCACCTGGCCGTTGACCACGTACGAAACGGTCGCCGTCGACAGCCCCAGCTCCCGGGCCAGCGTGGAAAGGGTGACGGCCTTGCGTGAAACCTTGGGCATGCTGCGCGCCGCCGCGCCCCGGCGGGCCCCCCGTGAATGATCCGCGCGAGACGATCCGCCCTTGCGGGACCGTTCGCCCGAATGAAACCAATAAGTCTTGTTCCGGCTGCTTTTGCAAGTCAAAACTGACGGAATTGGCCAGCCCTTATTTACCAAGTGGGTGGAGATCGAAACTTACGGTTGCAGGCCGACGCCGGCGACCCGCGCGCCGCGTTCGCGAGAACGGACGCGGGACGCATTCCACCGAGACCTCGCTACTGAACCACCCGACCCCGAAACAATAAGCGATTTTCTTGAAAAGTGGCGCGAAAGATGAAGGGGTGGAGGGAACGCGGGGGTTCGCGGGGGATTTTCATCGATCACCGTACGTGCGCGACGCCCAACGTACAACGAGCGTACGCTGCGGTGCGCCCCGGGGAACGCCTGTGCAAGCCTTGCACAGGCCAGGGGCCGCCCAGCGGCAAATCATGCGCGCCATCCGGGTGCGCAATCCCAAAAAAATGAAATATCCGCGGCTGGAACCGGATTTGCTCTGCCTGGGTGACGTGGCGCCTTGATCCCGCCACGCACATCTGACTGCAAGGGAGAGATGCACCATGAGACGAAAGCTCGGGTGGATGACACTGATGGCCTGTTGGCTGCTCCTGGGCGGACTGCCGACGGCGGAGGCTCAGCCGGGCGAGCGTGAAGGCCGGTTCGACCGGATGGACCAGAACAGCGACGGCGTGGTGACCGCGGAGGAGTTCGGCGGACCGGCCGAACGGTTCGCGCGGCTCGACGCCGACGGCGACGGCAAGCTCACGCGCGAGGAGATGCGCTCCAGCTTCCAGCGGCAGCGCGGCGAAGGCTGGGACCCCGGCCGGTGGCGCGACATGATGAACGAGCGGATGAAGGAGACGCTGGGCGCGTCGGATGAGGAATGGGCCGTCCTGCAGCCGAAGATCGAGAAGATCAACGAACTGCGGATGCCGATGGCCACCGGAATGATGTTCGGCGGATTCGGCATGCGGGGTCGCGGCGGCGACGGCGACGGCAACCGCGGGCCGCGCGCCGGCTTCGGCGGCGAGCCGGCTCCCGAGGCCGCGGCGCTGCAGGAAGCGCTCGACAACCAGAACACGTCGGCCGAATCCCTGCAGGAGAAGCTCGATGCCTTCCGCAAGGCGGCGGCCGATCGCGAGGCCAAGCTGAAGGAGGCCCGCGAGGAGTTGCGCGAGCTGGTCACGCCGCGCCAGGAAGCGCTCCTCGTCCTCAACGGAACGCTGGATTGATGGCGGAGCCATGGCGGAACTGAGCGAGCAAACATCACCCCTGATGACGGCGGCCGGGCCCGACGCCATGCTGGAGCGCATGGTGCGGGCCCGGCAGCTCAGCGCCGAGGATGCCGCGGCCTTCCGGCGCCAGCACGCCAACGGCGCCCTGGATGAAGCGGCGGTGCTGCGCTGGCTGGCCGAGGAGTACGGGCTGGAGTACAGCGACCTGAGCCACGCGACCCCGGACCGCCAACTCCTCTCGCGGTTCCCGGCGCGCCATCTGCTCAAGGAGGAAGTCCTGCCGCTGCGGCGTGTCGGCGACGTGGTCGAAGTGGCCACCTCGCGTCTGTTCGCCGTCGAGGGGCTGGACATGCTGCGGACGCTGACGGGCGAGCGGCTGCGGCCGGTGCTGGCGCCGTCGGCGGCGATCGCGCGCGAAACGAAGAAGTGGCTCGGCGTCGGCGCCGACACGCTCGACACGCTCGAGGAGCAGGCCTCGATCCAGGTGATCGACGAGGAGGACGACACCAATGTCGACCTGGATGCGGCGGCGCAGGACGCCTCGATCATCCGCTTCGTCAATCAGGTCCTGAGCGACGCCATCTCGCTGCGCGCCACCGACATCCATCTGGAGCCGTTCGAGGATGAGATGCGGATCCGTTACCGGATCGACGGCATCCTGCAGGATGTGCCGCTGCCCGGCTCGATCAAGCGCTTTCAGCCGGCGATCGTCTCGCGGGTGAAGATCCTGAGTCACCTCGACATCGCGGAGAAACGCCTGCCGCAGGACGGCCGGATCAAGGTCATGCTGGAGCGCCAGGAGGTCGATGTGCGCGTTTCGCTGATCCCGATGCTCCACGGCGAAGGGGTCGTGATGCGTCTGCTGAAGAAGGACATGGCGCTGCGGGGCCTGGCGGAACTGAAGATGGGCGCGCGCGAGGCGGCCGGCTTCGCGCGCCTGCTCGGACTGCCGCACGGGATCGTGCTGGTGACGGGGCCGACCGGCAGCGGGAAGTCGACGACGCTCTACGCGGCGCTCAACGAAATCAACGACGCCGAGCGCAAGATCATCACGATCGAGGACCCGGTGGAGTATCACATCCGCGGGATCAATCAGATCCAGGTCAACGAGAAGAGCGGGTTGACATTCGCGCGCGGGCTGCGCTCCCTCCTGCGCCACGACCCGGACGTGATCCTGATCGGCGAGATCCGCGATGCGGAGACCGCGCGGATCGCGGTGCAGGCGTCGCTGACCGGCCACCTGGTCTTTTCGACGC
Source organism: candidate division BRC1 bacterium ADurb.BinA292 (assembly GCA_002068205.1). Lineage (GTDB taxonomy): Bacteria > Sumerlaeota > Sumerlaeia > MVZB01 > MVZB01 > MVZB01. Next base: position 13,030 of record MVZB01000027.1, on the reverse strand, counting down.
TGCATACCAACGACGCGGCGAGCGCGCCGACACGCCTGATCGACATGGGAGTCGAGGCGTATCTGGTGGCGGCGTCGCTGGAGGGGGTGATGGCGCAGCGGCTGGTGCGCGTGCTCTGCCCGGCCTGCAAGGCGGTCGACGACTCGGCGCCGACAACGGCCTACAAGCAGCAGATCGGTCTGCCGGAGGAAACGCCCCTGTACCGCGCGGTGGGCTGCGAGGCGTGCCGCCGGACGGGGTTCCAGGGCCGGCGGGCGATTTTTGAACTGCTCCTGCTCGACGAGCGGATCCGCGAACTGATTCTGACGACGCGCTCGGTGGCGCGCCTGCGCGAGGCGGCGCGCGAAGCCGGCATGCTGACGCTGGTGGAGGACGGCCGGCGCCTGCTGGCCGACGGCGTGACGTCAGTCGATGAAATCCTGCGCGTGACGCGCGACGAAACGCGGACCAACGGCGCCGCGGCGAAGGAGGGCTGACCGCGCCATGCCCGCATTCAGCTACCGCGCCCAGCGCTCCGAGGGGGGGATTGCCGAGGGGCATCTGACGGCCGAAACGCGCCAGGAGGCGCTGCGTCAACTGGCGGGGATGGGGCTGCGTCCGGTCCGGCTGGAGTCGGCCGGCGAGACCGCGGCCGAGCGCGCCGGCGCGCCGCTCGGGTGGACGCTTGGCCGGCGCGGGGTCTCGCCGCGGGCGCTGGAGAATTTCACCCGCCAGTTGTCCAGCCTGCTGACGGCGGGCGTCCCGCTCAGCCGCGCGCTGCGGATTCTCGCGCGGGAGGGGTCATCCTCGGCGGCCGCCGAACGCTGGCGCGCGATCCACGACCTGGTGGTCGACGGCAACGGCCTGGCCGACGCCATGGCGCGCCATCCCGACGTGTTCCCCCGGATTTACGTGGCGATGGTCCGCTCGGGCGAAACCGGCGGCTTTCTCGACGTGGTGCTCAATCAGGTCGCCGATTTTCAGGCGCGCGAACGGGAATTGCGCGGCAAGGTCCTCTCGGCGCTGACCTACCCGCTGGTGCTGATGCTCGTCGCGGTCGCAGTGCTGATCTTCCTGATGACGTTTTTCATCCCGCGGTTTCAGGTGATGTTCGAGGGATTCGGCGCGGCCCTGCCGGCACTGACGCGCGCCATCATCGCGGCGAGCCATTTCACGACGCGCTGGGGCCTGCTGATCGCCGTGGCGCTGGCGCTGGCGTATTACGGCCTGCGCCTGTGGCTGGCGACGGCCGAGGGCCGGAGGCGCTGGCAACAGGCCGTGCTGCGTGTGCCGGCCGTCGGCGAGCTCGTCTCGCGCCTGGCGATGACCCGCTTCTGCCGGATGCTGGGGACGCTGATCGGCGCGGGGGTGCCGCTGATCGCGGCGCTGCGCGTCGCCCGCGAGTCGCTGGGCAACCAGGTGCTCGTCGATGCCGTCAGCGACGCGATCGAGCGCGTGCAACGCGGCGAGGCGCTCGCCGCGAGCCTGCGCGATTGCCCGCGGCTCTTCCCGCCGACCGCCATCGAGATGATCGCGGTGGCGGAGGAATCGGGGCAGTTGGATCGCGAACTGGTCCGCCTGTCGAACGAGACGGAGAAGGAACTGGACGGGCGGCTGCGCACGGCCGTCTCGCTGACCGAACCGATCCTGCTCCTGCTGATGGCGGCGTTCATCGGCGCGATTTTCATCGGCATGGTCCTGCCGATTCTGTCGATTCAGGATTACCTGAGCTGAGCAAGATCCGGATGGCGCCAGATGGCTCTTATGTCCCTTACGTCCCTTACGTCCCTTCACGAACTCTCACGCGCGGGACGACATTCTTTCGAACGAGGAGGTTGAGATAATGCAACGCAGGGGTCGGCCGACGGGTTTCACGCTGATTGAATTGCTCGTGGTGCTGATGATCATCGCGACGCTCGCGGCGATCGTCGTGCCGAAATTCGCCGGGCGCAGCCGCCAGGCTCAGGAGACCGCCGCCCAGGCCCAGATCGCCAACATCTCGACCGCGCTGGACGCCTTCGAGGTGGACAACGGTTACTATCCGAAGGGCGACGACGGCCTGGACGAACTGCTGGAGAAACCGAAGGACGCCAAAAACTGGCGCGGCCCGTATCTGAAGCAGGGAATCCCCCTCGATCCGTGGCAGAACCCGTACATTTATGAATATCCCGGCAAGCACAATGAAGACGGCTACGATCTGATGAGCATGGGCCCCGATGGCCGCGTGGGCGGCGGCGACGACATCACCAACTGGAGCACGAAGGACTGAGACGTGGAGCGGCGCGCCCCAGAACGCCCCGGCCGGGGTTTTTCGCTCCTGGAGCTGGTGGTGGTGCTGGCGCTGCTGACGGTGGTGGCCAGTCTGTCGGCGCCGCGGCTGGCCGGCTTCATGCAGGGCCGGACCGTGCGCGAGGAAGCGCGGCGGATGCTGAGCATGCTGGAGTGGGCGCGCGGCGAGGCGATCGCGCGCGGCGAGCGGGTCGTCGCCTGGTTCGATCCGGCGACGTCGACTTACGGCGTCCGGCTCGATACTCCCGCCGGCGGGGCGGAGCAGCCGCTGCGCCGGTATGCGCTGGACGACGATTTGACGCTGCACGGCGAGTCCGCGGCCGCGAATGAATCGGGCCAACTGGAGGTCCTGTTCTGGCCCGATGGCGCGATCGATCCCCTGAGCGCCCGCCGGATTGAGTGCTGGGAGAAAGACGCGCCGTCGCTCGCGATCGCGCTGGATGAGCCCGGATTCAACTTCCGCGTGGAGGATCCGCGCGATGCGCCGGCAAGCTGACCGCCCCCGCGGCTTCACCTTTATCGAGATCCTCGCGGCGATGCTGTTCATGGCGCTCGTCGTGCCGGTGGCGATGCAGGGCCTGCTGCTGGCGAACCAGGTGACGCAGCGCGCGACGCGGATGCGCCAGGCCGGCGCGCTGGCCGAGCGACTCCTCAACGAGGCGCTCGTCACAGAATCGTGGCGCGACGGCGACCTGGCCGGCGCGTTTGGGCGTCCCTGGGAAGGCTATGACTGGCGCATCACGAGCCAGCCGTGGCCCGAAGACACCATGCGCCTCGTGACAGTGGAGGTGGGCTACCAGGTTCAGGATCAGCGGTTCGTCGAGCGGCTGAGCACGCTGGCGAGCGAGTTCGCCGAGGAAGACGCGGGGTTGTCGGAATAATGCGCGGTATTGTCATTAACATTTCGCGGCGCGGGTTGACGCTGCTGGAGCTGCTGGTGGCGCTGGCGATTTTCGCCTCGCTGCTGACGGCGCTCTTCTCGGCCTACTGGGGGGGGCTGCGGCTGCGCGAGAAGGCCTGGACCAGCATGGCCGACGACGCCCGGCGCGATCATGTCGGCCTGCTGCTGCGGAGCGACCTGCGCCATCTGGCGGCGCCGGTGGGCGTGCTCGCCGGTCCGCTCGTTGGCGAGGGCCAGGGGAACGCCTTGCAGCGCGCCGATCGGTTGAGTTTCACGTCCACGACCGGGCTGGTGTCGGACGCGGCGCCCTGGGGCGAGCTGCAACAGGTCGAGTATTTCCTCGAATATCCATTGGATTCGGGGCAGGCCGAGGGTTTTGACTTCATCCGGCGGACGCGGCGCGACCTGCTCGCCACGACGATCTCGGAGGACGACATCCCCGGTCCCGAGTGGCGTCTGCTTCACGGCGTGCGCAGCCTGATGATCCAGTATTTCGACGGCGAGGCCTGGGTCGATTCGTGGGACTCGACGACGGTGGAGAATGAGAATCCCGAGGCGATCCGGTTGTGGATTGAGTTCGTCGAAGCGGAGGCGGGTGCGCCGCCGCGGCCGCCGATCGATTTGCTGGTCCAGGTGCTGAGCCAGCCGCGCGCGTCCGCGACCGCGAGTGGCGCGGCCGCGCCGGCGGGTGGCGCGGGCGGGGGTGCGACCCCCGAGACGCCCGCGGGCAGCGGTAGAGCGGGCGGGAGCCGTGAAGGCGGCGCCCGCGAAGGCGGCCCACCCAACGGCGGAGCCCGCGGGGAGCGAGCGACATGAACGCGACTTCCCCCCTGCGCACCCCATCGGCTGGCCGCCGCGGCAGTCTGCTCATCATTGTCCTCTGGGTTGCCCTCGGCCTGGTCACGCTGGCGCTCTACTTCGGCGGCGGCGCGCGGCTGGCCTATCAGGCGAGCGCCAACGCGCTGGCCGGCCGGCAGGCCGAGCAGGCGATCGAGGGGGCGATCCGTTACGCGCTCTTCGTCCTGGATTACCAGGTGGAGGAGGGCCGCCGGCCCCTGTTGGAGGAGGGGAGCTATCAGCCCAGCGCGCCGCTGGGCGAGGCCGCGTTCTGGTTCATCGGGCGCGGCGCGGCGGACGATCTGACCCAGACCGAGCCGGCGTGGGGACTGGTCGACGAAGCAAGCAAGCTGAATCTGAATACGGCGACGATTGAGATGCTCGAGGCCCTGCCGAACATGACGGCCGATCTGGCGGCGGCGATCGTCGACTGGCGCGACGCCGATGAGGAGCTGAGCCCGGGCGGGGCCGAAAGCACCGATTACGAGACGCTCGATTTCGCCTACTCGGCCAAGAACGGCGAGTTCGAAAGCATCGAGGAACTGCGCCTCGTCCTCGGCGTCGACGAGATGGTCCTCTGGGGCGAGGACCGCAATGCCAACGGCATCCTGGATCCCAATGAAAATGACGGCGAGGCAAGCTGGCCGCCCGATAACGCCGACGGCCGGCTCGACGCGGGCCTGGCGGAATACGTGACGGTCTGGACGCGCCAGCCCAACACGGATCCCGACGGCGAGCCGCGCCTGAATCTGCGGGGCGACTCGGTGCAGCAGGATCTGCGGCAAATGCTGGTCGAGCAGTTGGATGAATCGAAGGCCAACGACGTGATGGCGCGGCTCGGCGGTCGGTTGGGCCAGATCGAAAGCCCGCTCGAATTCCTGATCGAAAGCGGCTTGACGCCGGAAGAGTTCGCCCGGGTGGAACCCTATCTGACCGTCGGCGACGGCGACTACCGCGTCGGGCTGGTCAACGTCTGCGTCGCCCCGGCGGCGGTGCTGGCCTGCCTGCCGGGGATGGACGAGTCGCAGGCCGAAGCGCTGGTCGCCGCGCGGCGGGATCTGGACCCCGCGGCGCTGGAGTCGATCGCCTGGGTGGCGGCGGTGCTCGAAGAGGAAGTCGCGCGCGAGGTCGGGCCGTGGATCACTGCCGAGTCGTGGCAGTTCAGTCTCGACATCGCCGCCGTGGGCGCGAACGGCCGCGGCCTGCGGCGCGAGTGGGTGGTCGTGGACAACGAGGATCAGGCGCGCGTCATCTACCGGCGCGACCGCAGTCGGATGGGAGCGCCGTTCGACCTCAGCGCCGCCCGCGCTCAATTGAAAACGATCACGACGATCAACTGAACGGACGGACACGCGCGCGCCCTCGCGGCGCAAAGCTGGATGAAAGGCTGACATGGCAAAGCGAATCACAGCGCTGGTGGTGATTGAACTGACGCGGGAGCGATTGCGGGCGGTTGAAGTGCGGCCGGGCGACCGGGACGCGACCGCCGGCCCCCGCGTCGACGAGGAATTCCGCCTGAACCCGCTCAGCGACGAAGCCGATCTGGTCGGGCGGGAACTCCGCTCCCGCCTGCATGCGGCCGGGATTCGCGCCCGCGCGGCGATCTTCTGCCCGCCGCTGGATCAGTTGCTCGTCCAGACGATCGACCTGGACGGCGTCGCGCCCGAGGATCTCGAATCGCTGATTGCGCTCGAAGCGGAGCGGGCCTTTCCGTTCCCCAGCGACGAGCTGATCGCCGCGCTCTCGCGGTTCACGAATGCGGCGGGGGCGGCGCGCGGCTGCCTGGCCGTCTTGCCGGTGGCGGCGGCGGACCAGCTTGCGGCGATCGCGCGCCATGCCGGGTTGCGCGTCGTCGGGATTCGGCCGGCCCTCCCGGTGACGCTCGCCGCGCGCTCCGGCGGCGTCGAAGCCGCGCTGCGTCTGACCGAGCACGAGCTGCAGTTCGCCGTGGCGGCTCCCGATGGCATCGCCTTGCTGCGCGCGTTCCAGAGCATGCGGCCGACGCTCGCGCGCGACGCGGCCGAGGCCGACGCCCTCGCCGGGGAGCTCCGGCGCGAGTTCCGGCTGACGCTGCGCCGCGTCCAGACCGAACTGGGCGCCGCGCCGCGACGGATCCATCTGTCGGGCGCCGCCGACGACTGCCGCCGGTTCATGGCATGGTATCGGCGCGAATTCGCCGATTCCCCCGAACTGGTTTAGTGATCTGGCGCGCCGCCGCCGTTGCCCTCGCGCTGGGCGCGATCGCCGTCGCGGCGCTGGCCTGGCACGTCTGGAGCCTGCGACGGCTCGAGCGGCGCTGGGCGGCCATCGCGCCGCGCGTCGAACGCCTGGCGGCGATGCAGGAGGGGCTCCGTGCGCGCCGCGCCTGGCTCTCCGCGGAGCCCGAACAGCTCACTCTGCTCCATACGCTGACCAGCGCCTTCCCTGAAACCGGCAGCGTCTGGGCGCGCACCCTGGTCATCCGCAACAGCGAGCAGACGGTGCAGTGCGTCGGCCTGGCGCGCAGCAATCGCGATTGCCTCGCCGTGTTCGAAGCGCTCCGCCAGACCGCGGGAGTCCAGGACTTGCAGGTGGTCCAGGTGGAAGGGGGCGACCCGATCCAGTTCACGCTGAGCTATCATTGGCAGCCGGAGGGGGCGCGATGAGCCGGATCCCGCGGACGAACCTGCTGTTGATCGTCGGCGCGGTGTGCATCGCCGCGTTCCTCGGCGACCGGCTGATCCTGACGCCGCAGCTTGCCGCGTGGCGCAGCCGCGCCCAGCGGATCGAACAACTGGAACGCGACCTGGCCAACGGCGAGTACCTGATCGAACGGGAAGAAGCGATCGAGGAGCAATGGGCCGAGGCGATGGATTGGGCGCTGCCCGCCGACCGCGCCCAGGCCGAGGCCGAGCTGCTGCAAGCCCTCAATCGCTGGGCGGGCGACGCCGCCTTGCGGCTGAGCGACCTGAAACCGCGCTGGCGGGAGGACGAGCAATTGGGCGAGCAACTGGAGGTCCGGCTGAACGCGCAGGGGGACCTGGAGGATATCAGCCGATTTCTCTATGCGCTGGAGACGTCGCCGCTGAGCCTGCGCGTCGAAGGGGTCGAGCTGCGCGCGCGCGACGACCGCGGCCGGGAGATCACGCTCGACCTGCGCATCTCGGGGCTGACGCGGTCGGCGGAGCCCCGCCCGGAGGCGGCCTCATGAGACGCCTGTTCGTGTTGCTCATCGCCTGCCTGGCCGCCCCGCCGGCGGTTTTCCTCCGCGCGCAATCGGATTCGGATGAACGCAACGCAGAGGGTGAACCGCCGGGTTTCGAGGCGTATGCGCTGATCCTCGAACGGAACATCTTCGATCCGCAGCGCCGGCCGCGCGCGCCCGAGAGGCCGGAAGAGGCGCCGCGCGACGCGCCTCCGCCCCCCCCGCCGCGGGTCGAGTCGATCGAGCTGCTGGGAACGTGGATTACGGAGCAACAGGCGCTGCTCTTTACCGAAGCCAACCGCGACGAATACCGCGGCACGCTGGATGTGGGAAGCCGGTTGGGCGAGTTCCGCATCGCCGCGGTGGAGCCGGGCTTCGCCGTGCTCGAGGGCGACGGGGAGCGGCTGACGTGGCCGGTGGGCTACCGGCTGGAGCGGCGCGAGGACGAACCGCTCTGGCGGCTGGCGGGCAGGGCGTCCGGCGTCGCGCGCGACCGGCCGACGACCGCGACCACCTCCTCGAGCCGATCCTCGGCGAGCAGTTCAAGCGGCGGTGAAGCCGCCGGCGATATGATCCAACGCATGCGTGAACGACGCCTGCGGGAACAGGGAGCACGATGATCATGAACACCATCCACCTCGCAATCCTGAGCCTCGCCGTGTGGGCGGCCGCGGCGGCCCCGCGTGCGCAGCAACCGTTGCCGATCGACGTCGAGCCGCCGGCCCCGGTCGAGGAACTGCGCCTCAATTTCAAGGGGGTTGACCTCGATACCGTGCTGGATTACCTGAGCCGCGCCGCCGGGTTCATCGTCGTCAAGGAAGTGGACGTGGCGGGCACCGTGGACGTCATCAGCCAGCAGCCGCTCAGTCCCGATGAAGCGCTCGAGGTGCTCAACACGGTGCTCCATGGGAAAGGTTACGCGGCGATCCGCAGCGGCCGGATCCTGACCATCGTCGACCGCGACGACGCGCGCGCGCGCGACATCCCCGTCCGCCAGGGCAACAATCCCGACGCGATCGAGCGCAGCGACCAGATGGTGACGCAGATCATCCCGGTCCGCTACGCGAAGGCGACCGAACTGGTCGAGGACGTGCAGCCGCTGCTCCCGGAATGGGCGACGCTGACGGCGAACGAAAGCAGCAATGCCCTCGTCCTGACCGATACCCAGACCGGCGTGCGGCGGATCGCGGAAATCATCCGCGCGCTCGATCAGTCGATCTCGGAGATCAGCGCCGTGCGCGTGTTCAACCTGCGCTATGCCGACGCCAAGGAAGTCGCGACGATGATCCAGACGCTCTATCAACAGCAGCAGGCAGGCGCGAACGAAGGCTCGCGGCGGCGCGAAGTATTCCAGCGCTTTCGCGGACCATGGGGCGGCGGCGGCGGAGGCGGCGGCGATGCCGATCAGGAGCAGGCCGCCAGCGCCGCGCTGCAGGCCGGCTTGAAGGTGGTCGCGGTCGCCGACGAGCGCACCAATTCGATCATTGTCAGCGCGCCGGAGGATCTGATCGACACGATTGAGTCGCTCGTCGCCGCGATCGACCGTTCGACCGATATTCTGACTGAGGTGCGCGTCTTCCCGCTGCGCTATTCCAATGCCGAACAGATGGTCGAGGTGATCGAGGGGATCTTCGCCGAGGAAAGCGAGAATCAGAATCAACCGCAGCAGCGCCGGTTCCGCGGTCCGGGCGGCTTCTGGGGCAACTGGGGGCGCGGCGGTGGCGGTGGCGGTGGCGGCGGCGGCAATAACACCCAGGAGCAGAGCGAGCGCCGGGTGGCCGAGAACACCGTCCTGGCGGTGGCCGATACGCGCACCAATTCGGTGGTCGTCAGCGCCGTGAGCGCCGTCATGGATCAGGTCGAACAGGTGATCGCCGAGCTGGACCGCGACCCGGCGCGCAACAAGCAGGTCTTCGTCTATTCGGTCCAGAACGCCAGCCCGGAGGACGTGGCGATCCTGCTGCAGGAGATGTTCGGCGGCGGCGGGGGATCCTCCCTCCGGCGCAGCACCAACCAGAACACGGGCGGCGCCAATCCGAATCCGACCCCGAGCCTGGGCGGCGGCGGCGGACTCGGTGGAAACATGAATCGCAACCGCTAGGACGGCCCGTCGGAATCAATCGGAAAAGAGAGAGCACGCGATGAATGCAAGGCTTGGAACATGGATCGGATGCGCGCTGGCGCTGCTGGCGGCGGGAGGCGGCGCGTGGGCGCAGGAGATGGGTGCGCCGCCCCCCGCCTTCCCGCCGCCGGATTTCGCCATGCCGGCGGCCGAGGCCCCGCCCCCGCGCGACACGCTCGGCACCGAACTGGCCGACGATGTGATCGTCCAGTACGATCCCGAGACCGACTCGATCATCGTGATCACCGACCAGGCTACCCATCAGCAGATCCAGCAGGTGATCGAAACGCTCGACCGGCCGGTGCCGCAGGTCTTGATCAAGGTGCTGTTCCTCGAGGTGACGCACAGCAACGACCTCGATCTGGGCGTCGAAGCCGCCTATATCGACAACGACGAGAACGACGCGGCCGATTCCGTGATGACCGATTTCGGCGTCGACGCCGCCGCGCTCGGCGGGTTCTACCGCATCCTCGATGAGGATCTGCGCGTCACGATGCGGGCGCTGGCCAGCGTCGGCAAACTCGAGGTGCTGTCGCGGCCCTCGGTCCTCGCGCGCAACAACGAAACGGCCACCATCACCATCGGGCAGGAAGTCCCGTTCATTCGCAACACCCGGATCACCGACAACGGCCAGACGATCAATACCATTGAATATGAAGATATTGGGATTATCCTGCAGGTGACGCCGCACATCACGCCGGAACGGCTGGTCGAGATGGAAGTGCTGCCGGAAATCTCGACCCTGACGGCGGACACGGTGCCGATTTCGGAAACGGTCAACGCGCGTGTGATCGCCAAGCGCTCGGCGCAGACCCGCGTCGTCGTCGCCGACGGCAAGACGGTGGTGATCGGCGGGCTGATGGAAGATCAGGAGACCGAGTCGGTCAACAAGGTGCCGATTCTCGGGGACATCCCGCTGTTGGGGGCACTTTTCCGGCGCACCGTGAAGGAAAAGACCAAGACCGAGTTGCTGATCTTCCTGACCCCCTACGTGGTGGACGGCCAGGATGCGCTCGACCGACTGACCGTGGCGGAGCATCAACGGACGGAAATCACCCCGCACGCGCTGACCGAGCCGGGCGTGCGCGCCAAGTACCTGGAAGGCCTGCCGCCGAGAATCGAAACGGCGCCCTGAATGGATCGACTCTATCGCAATCCCCCCGGGTGGATCGTCTACTCGACGCTGGCGCTCTGCTGGCTGCTGATCGTCGTGTGGCTGGCTTTCGAGCATGCGCGGGTGCGGCGGATGGAGCGCGAGGCGCTGCTCAACCGCGCGCGCGACATCTCCAATACGATTGCGCTCGTGACGCGCGCGGGGGTCCCCGGCCTGATCTTTCAATCCCGGCTGGAGGAGGCGCTCGAGGAACTCGTCGACACGACGGAGCTGGAGGCGGCGACGCTGCTCAACGCGGCGGGCGAGGTGGTCGCCAGCGCGGGGGGGCGCGAGCTGGCGCCGCTGGAGCAGCTTCCGCAACGCGCCGTCCGCTGGCAGACCGACTCGGTCGTCGTCGTTAACCTGGTCGATTTCGGCCGCCGGATGGAGGATGACGGGACGACGCTGCCGGCAACGATCGTGCTGCCGCGCCGCGAGGACTGGCCGACGACCGGTTTCCGCGAGCGTTTTAACGACGATGCGGCGACGCGCGGCGAAATCGGCCGCTTCTCGCGCCGACGCTCCCGCGATCGCGACGCCGACAGCGAGCGCATCGGCCCGCCGCCGCGCCCCCAGGACGAGGGAGAGCCGGGCGACCGCGCGGGGCCCGGCGACCGCGGACGCGACCGCGACTTCTTCCGCCGTGGCTCGATTCGCCCCCCCTGGATGAGCGAGGAACGCTACCGCGAGCTGATCGCGACCCGCGGGCTCCATGGTTTCATCCTGGAGCTTTCGACCGATGCGCTGCGCGAGCAGTTGCGCCGCGACCGCTGGCTGCGCGTGACCCTGGCCCTCGGTGCGCTGTTGGCCGTCGGCGGGTTGGGACTGGGCTGGCGCGGATTCGAACGCGCGACGCGGCTGCGCATGCGCCTGCTGCGCGCCCAGGAGATGAACGAACACTTGCGCGAAATGAACCTGGCGGCGGCGGGGCTGGCGCACGAGACGCGCAACCCGCTCAACATCGTGCGCGGCCTGGCGCAGATGATCGAGAAGCGCCCCGACCTGCCCGCCGAGACGGCCGGCCAGTTGCGCCGGATCGCCGAGGAGGTCGATCAGATCACCTTCCGGCTCAATGAGTTCATCAAGTTTTCCCGGCCGCCCGAGCCGCGAATCGGCGCCGTCGCGCTGCTGGACCTCTGCCGCAATGTGATCGAGAACCTGCGCCACGATCTGGACGAGAAACAGGCGACGCTCGATCTGGCGGGCGAGCCGGTCCAGGTGGCCGCCGATGAGGCGCTCCTGCGCCAGGTCGTGTTCAACCTGCTGCTCAACGCGGTGCAGGCGATCGACACGGGCGGACGGATCCGCGTCGGCATCGAGCTGGCCGCCCGCGATGCCGTCGTCCTCACCGTCGCCGACAGCGGCCCCGGCATCCCCCCCGAACTGCATGAGTCGGTCTTCCGCCCGTACTACACGACGCGGGCTGACGGCGCGGGCCTGGGCCTGGCGGTTGTCCGGCAGATCGTTCTGGCCCACCAGTGGGAGGTCGCCATCGCCCCCGCCGACCTGGGCGGCGCGGCGTTCCGGATCTCGGGGTTGCGTCTGGTCCGGCCTCCGTCTCAGAATGCGGCATGACGCAGGACGCCGCCCCCGCCAACACTCCCCCCACGCTTCCCCCGCTGCTGGTCGTGGATGACGATCCGGGCCAGCGCGATCTGCTGCAAAGCTTCCTGACATCGTGCGGATTTCGCGTGGCGACCGCCGCCGACGGCGAACAGGCGTTGCGCCATGTGGCGCGCGAGCCGGTCGCGATGATCATCAGCGACGTGCGCATGGCGGGGATGGACGGGCTGACGATGCTACACCGGTTGCGCCAGTCGCGGCCGGACCTGCCCGTCCTGCTGGTGACGGCGTACGCCGATATCCGCGACGCGGTCGAAGCGATCCGCGACGGCGCGGTCAACTACCTGGAAAAGCCGATCGATCTGGATGAGCTGCTGGCGTCGGTGCGCGGGGCGCTCAAGCTGGGCGAAGCGACCCCGCGCGAGGATCCGCTGGCGACGACGGCGCTGGGCGAGGAGATCATCGCGGAGAGCCGCCCGATGCGCGACGCGTTGCGCGAGGCGCTGATCGTCGCGCCGACGCGCTCGACCGTCCTGCTGACCGGGCGCAGCGGCGTCGGCAAGACGCTCGTGGCGACGGTGATCCACCGGCTGAGCCCGCGGGCCCGCCAGCCGCTGACGCTCTACAACTGCGCGGCGGCGCCCGCCGAGGAACACGAGGCGGCGCTGTTCGGCGGCGCGCAGCCCGACCGCTCGCTCTTTCGCGAGGCGCGCGGCGGCTCGCTCCTGATCGAGGAGATTCAGGCGCTGTCGCCCGTGGCGCAGACGCGACTGCTCCACTGGCTCGATCCGGCGGCCGCGGGGCCCGACCAGGACGAACGCCCGCGCCTGATCGCGACGGCGTCGCGCGATCTGGAGGCGGCGGTCCAGGCCGGCGCGTTTGCCGAGGCCCTGTTTTATCGCCTCACGTCGTTCGAAATCTACCTGCCGCCGCTGTGCCAGCGGCCGGACGACATTCTGCCGCTGGCGGCGCTGTTCCAGCGCGGCGCCACCCACCGGCGGG
>MVZB01000026.1 GCA_002068205.1 candidate division BRC1 bacterium ADurb.BinA292 | reverse complement strand
GGTCGCGGCGCTCGTCCTGGCGCTGCGCGGCAGGTTCGCCCGCCACCGCCGGTTGACCCGCTGGCTGCTGCCGCTGTGGCTCTATGTCTCGGTCACGGGCGTCATCATCTATTTCATGCTCTATCACTGGTTCGCCGCCGCCGGGCGGCCGATCCCGTGATCCGTTCCCCTGTCGGGGGAACCCCGAAAATCGCCGGTGTTTTCACCGGTCAACATTTGGTTGACCGCCGCGGGCGGGGATCGGTAGGATATTGGTTTCGCGCATCCGCGCCGGGGTGCGCGGATTCGGCTTCGGCCGGCCAACGCGCGCGGCGGGCGCCGGCGGAACAGTCATCCGAACATCAGCCACGAGGAACGGGCATCATGGCCAACTGTGTCGTCTGCGGAAAAGGCCCCCAGGTGGGTCACAGCGTCTCGCACGCCAACAACAAGACCAAGCGGCGCTGGCTGCCGAACATTCAGAAGATCCGGATCAACTGGGAAGGCCGGGTGCGGATGGCGCCGGTTTGCGCGAGCTGCCTGCGCTCGGGGAAGGTGACCAAGGCGGCGCGCGGAGTCAACGCGGCGCGGACGCAGCCCAGCGCCTCGTAGGCGGCCCCGCCTCCCATTGTAACAGCATGCCCCGTCCGGTTCGCCAGGAACCGGACGGGGCGTTTCGTTTGGGGGGCGGGGTTCCCCACCCTCATGCCAGGAAGGGGCAAGATGCCGTCGATCCAGGCTGCCGGCGGGGGAGGTCAGCCGGTGATCAGGCGGTGGAGTTTGTCCAGGAAGGGTTTGCCGAAATTGCGTTCGATCAGCTCGGCGATGCCGGGGTCGAGCGCGCGGGCGCGGCCGCGGCGGCGCGTGTTGCACGGGAAGTCGAAGCAATCGTTCTGAATGGACAGGACCGGCGGGCGGTCCTCGCTGAGCGCGAGCGGCCACAGCGCGCACGCCCGGGGCTTGACGTGGTACGGCTCCAGGCCGAGATCGAGCGCGGCCGAGTGGATCGCGCAGCGGGTCTCGCCGTCGGCGTTGGTGTAGGCGAACAGGCAGCGGCCATCCTCGTCGGTTTCGAGGAGCCAGTTGCGCGGGCCGTCGTCGTCGAACGGGTTGGCGAGCCGGCCCCCCCGGCGCAGATGCGGGGCGTAGCGGCAGGCGTGGGGCATCATGCCGGTGATGCGCTCCAGTTCGGCCCGGCCGATCGAGACCTCATACGACGAACAGCAGCAGCCGCCGACCTTGCAGCGGTCGGGATCGTAGCGGTGCGCGATGCCGAGCAGGGCGGCCAAGTCGATCTGGTAGCCGCCGATGCGGGGAAGAATCACGGTGGGCATCACAATCCGCCTTGCAGTTAATCGGCTCTCGGCTCTCGTCCCTCGTCCTCGGCTCTCGAAAAGTATTCGATTCGACCGTTTCTTGAGGTTCAGGAAGAAGCTGTTCAGCGGCCCAAACGCCCTTCCTCGGAGCGGAATGCCCCTTGGAGAGGGAATCGTAATCAAGCGCGAGCCGAGCCGAATTGATAAAGAAGACGCGTTATTTCCCCGCGGTTGCGTCGGCCAGGGCGGTTCCGGGGCTCTGGGCCGCCTCCACCGCCCGCACGATCCGTTCCGAGACCGGCGCCAGCGGCTCGGTGAAGATCCTGGGGTAGAGCCCGATCCAGAGGGCGAAGACGGCCAGCACGACGAGCGTGAAGCTCTCGCGCGGATTCAGGTCGCGCAGGACCTTGTTCTCATCCTTGTCCAGCGGGCCATAAAACGTCTCCTGCATCAGGCGCAGCAGGTAGCAGGCGGCGAGAATGACGCCGGTGGCGGCGATAATCGTGAGGACGGCGTTGGCCGGATACGCGCCGACGAGAATCATGAACTCGCCGACGAAGCCGTTGAGCCCCGGCAGGCCGACCGACGAAAGAATCATGATCATCGTCAGCACGGCGTAGAGCTTCATATTGTGGGCGAGGCCGCCGAACGCCGCCAGTTCGCGCGTGTGGCGGCGCTCGTAAAGGTAGCCGACGCAGAGGAACAGGCCGCTGGTCGAAATGCCGTGGTTGATCATCTGGAGCGACGCGCCGGTGATCGCCGCCTCGCGGAAGGCGAAGACCCCCAGGACGATGAAGCCCATGTGGCTGACCGAGGAATAGGCGACCAGGCGCTTCATGTCGCGCTGGGCGAAGGCGGTCAGCGCGCCGTAGATGATGGCGATGACGGCCAGCAGCATCATCAGCGGGGCAATGCGGGCGGCCTCGGCCGGGAAGAGCGGGATGGCGAAGCGCAGCAGGCCGTAGACGCCCGTCTTGAGCAGCACGCCGGCCAGGACCACCGAGCCGGCGGTCGGCGCCTCGGTGTGGGCGTCGGGCAGCCAGGTGTGGAGCGGGAAGAGCGGCACCTTGATCGCGAAGGCGATCACGAACGAGAGGAAGATCAGCAGGCGCGCGGTCGGGTCGAGCGTGGCGGCGGCGCCCAGGGCGTCGGCCAGCGCGAACGAACCGGTGTGGAAATAGAGCGCGATGATGCCGAGGAGCATCAGCAGCGAGCCGGCCATCGTGTAGAGGAAGAACTTCGTCGTGGCGTAGATGCGGTTCTTCGAGCCAAAAATCCCGATCAGAAAATAGAGCGGGATCAGCATGATCTCCCAGAAGATGTAAAACAGCAGCAGGTCGAGGGCGAGGAAGGCGCCGAGGATGCCGGTCTGCAGCAGGAGGAGGTAGAAGTAAAACTCCTTCTGGCGCGCCGCGATGGCGGTCCACGAACCGAGCACCGCGAGGATGATCAGGACGTTGGTCAGCAGGACAAGCGAACCGGAAAGGCCGTCCAGCCCCATCAGCAGGGCGACGTTGTAGCGCTCGATCCAGGGGATGTTGACCGCGGCGGTAAAGTCGGCCGGCATGCCGAAGATCCCGCCGACAAACGTGAGCGAAACGAGGAACGTCAGGACCGCGCCGGCCAGGGCGACGGTCCGGGCCAGGGCGGCGGGCACGGCCGCGGCGATGACGATCCCCGTCACGGCGGGCAGAAACGTCATCAGCAGCAGCAGTGCGGCGTGATGATTGGTCAGTTCAGGCATGTCGGGTCAGCGCTCTCCGCGTCATGTTGAATTCGTCTCTCGTCCTCGGCTCTCGAAAACCTTTCCTTATGGCCCTTGTGTCCTTAAATTCACTGGTACCACAGGACCAGCCAGACCACGAGATTGACGCCGACGAGGATGGCGAGGGCATAGGCCTGGACCTGGCCGTTCTGGAAGAACCGGATGAGCCGGCTGCCGGAGCGGGCGGCGCCGGCGACCGTATGCAGCACGCCGTCGATCACGAAGCGGTCGAACAGCGTCGAGATGAGCGCGAGCAGTTTGAGCCCGCCGGCGACGAAAACGTTGTAAAACTCGTCCCACCACCAGCGGTGGTAACTGATGCGGTAGAGCGGCCCGAGGCGGCGGGCCATGCGGCTCGCGCCGGCGGGCCACAGCTTGTAGGCGAACAGCCAGGCCAGGCCGACGCCGCAGACGAGCGCGACGACCGTCGAGACGATCATCAGCAGGATCTCCAGCGCGAAGCTGTGGATCGGTTCGTGGGAGGCGTGGGCCGCGAGGATCGCCTCGGCGGGCGCCACCACCGGCGCCAGGAAGTGGTTGATCGCGCTGTAGTGGCCGTGGCCGAAGGCGGGCAGGATGTTGAACACGCCCGCGGCGAGCGCGCCGATGCCGAGGATCCACAGCGGCAGCGTCATCGTCCAGGGCGACTCGTGCACATGATGCTCGACGTCGTGCGGCAGCCGGCTTTGCCCCTCGAACGTGAGGAAGTAGGCGCGGAAGGCGTAGTAGGCGGTGAAGGCGGCGGTCACCAGCGCGATCGCATAGAGGATGAACTTGCCGTCGCTGAAGACGCGCCAGAGGATCTCGTCCTTCGACATGAACCCGGCGAACGGCACAATGCCCGCCAGACCGAGCGAGCCGAACAGGAACGTGCGGGCGGTGGCGGGCATCTTGCGCCGCAGGCCGCCCATCTGGTCCATATCCTGGATGTGATGGCAGGCATGGATGACGCTGCCCGCGCCGAGGAACAGGCAGCCCTTGAAGAAGGCGTGCGTGAAGACGTGAAAGATGCCTGCGGTGAATGCGCCGACGCCGCAGGCGAGGAACATGTAGCCGAGCTGGCTGACCGTCGAATAGGCCAGGACCTTCTTGATGTCCTTCTGCGTGAGGGCGATCGAGCCGGCGACGAACGCCGTCGCCGCCGCCACGATTGCGATTGTGAGCATCGTCGCCGGGGCGAGGGCGAACAGCGCCGACAGCCGCACCACGAGGTAGACGCCCGCGGTGACCATCGTGGCGGCGTGGATCAGCGCGCTGACCGGCGTGGGGCCGGCCATCGCATCGGGCAGCCAGACGAACAGCGGGATCTGCGCGCTCTTGCCCGTGCAGCCAAGGAACAGCATCAGGGTCAGGAAGGTGACGAACGCGGCGCTGTATTGGAACTCCGGGACGGCGCCGGATGCAACCGCCGCGAGAATCTCCTGAATGTTGAGCGTGCCGACGGAGGCGAACAGCATGAACATCGCGACCAGGAAGCCGAAGTCGCCGATGCGGTTGACGATGAACGCCTTCTTGCCGGCGTCGGGCGCACCCGGCATCGCGAGGTAATAGCCGATCAGCAGATACGAGCAGAGGCCGACCCCCTCCCAGCCGACGAACAGCACCGGCAGGCTGTCGCCGAGCACGAGCACCAGCATGCTGAAATCGAACAGGCCGAGGTAGGCGAAGAAGCGGTTGAAGCCGGGGTCGCCCGCCATGTAGCCCATCGAGTAGAGAAAGACGAGCGTCGAGACGAACGTGACGAAGAACAGCATCAGCGCGGTGAGCTGATCGACGTAGAAACCGATCCGAATCGTGACGTCGCCCAGCGGCATCCACTGCCACAGATCGACCTGGATCGGGAACGTGATGCCGCCGAAGAGGCCGCCGAAGAAGATGACGGCGCCGATGAGGGCCGAACCGCCCATGCAGCCGACGGCCAGCCAGCCGCCGGTCCGTTGCAGCGCGCGGCCGAAGAGCCCGTTGGCGACAAACGCCAGCAGGGGCAGCAGGGGAATTAGGATGATCCAGATCGAGGACATAAGGTCAGTTGGCTCCGCTTATGAGTGCGAACTTGCCGGCATCAGACTCCGAACAGGTAGAGACTCTGGAACACGACGAAGAGGAAGACGCAGACCGAGCAGGCGGTCAGCGCGAAGGCATTAACTCCGTCCAGCCGGCGTGATTCGAGTTCCTCGCCGGCCGTCGCCGGCTCCTCCATATACATCGTGACGATCACACGCAGGTAGTAATAGACCGAGGCGACCGAGGCCAGCACGCCGAGGACGGCGAGCCAGATGTGATCGCCCTGGACGGCGACGGCGAAGAGCTGGAACTTGCCGAAGAAGCCGATCGTGGGGGGGATCCCCATCAGCGAGACCATCGCCAGCGCCATCACGAAGGCGAGCATCGGCGAGCGGCGATGGAGCCCGGCGTATTGCGCGATGCGCGACTCGCCGGCCGGGCCCAGGACCGCCGGCACGCCGAAGGCCAGCAACGTCATCACCGTGTAGGCCAGCATGTAATAGGCGACGGCGTCGCGCGCGTCGGCAATCAGGTCGGGGCGTTGCAGCATGACGACCATCGGCACGATCGTGTAGCCGCTGTGGGCGATTGAGGAATAGGCGAGCATCCGCTTGATGTTGGGCTGCACGACGGCGCCGACATTGCCGACGATCATGCTGGCCAGCGCCACCGCGTAGAGCGCCAGCCACAGCCCGCCGGCGGCGTCGCTCCACGCCGCGGCCAGCTCGATCAGATGGAACAGCGCCGCGAATCCGGCCACTTTCGTCCCCGTGGCGATGAGCGACGCGGTCGTCGTCGGCGCCCCCTCATAGACGTCGGGGGCGTACATGTGGAACGGCGCCAGCGACAGCTTGAAGCCGAAACCGACCAGCATCAGGCAGAAGCCGATGGCCAGCAGGCGGGGCTGGGCCGTCCCGTCGACCAGAACCTGGCGGATCGCGTCGTAGCGCGTCTCACCGGTGGCGCCGAAGACGAAGGCGATGCCCAGCAGCAGAAACGCGGCCGCGAACGAGCCGAGCAGGAAGTATTTGAAGGCGGCCTCGCCCGAGCGCAGGTTGCGGTTCTCGATGCCCGTCAGCACATACAGCGTGATCGAGAGCAGTTCGAGGTTGAGGAAGACGGTCAGCAGTTCGGTCGAGGCGGCGAGCGCGAGCATCGCCATCACCGCCAGCAGCAGCAGGCCGTAATACTCGCCCAGCGGGATGCGGCGCTCGCCGACGTAGCGCGGCGAGATCAGGATGACGAATGCCCCGGCGGCCAGGATCACGTTCTGCGCCAGGAAGACGAGATAGTTCGAGCGCAGCACGCCGAAGTAACTATGCAGGGGCAAAGCCTCGCGCCCGGCGGGGCCGACGACGAAGTCCAGCGCGATGAAGGCGAGGGCGACGCCCAGCAGGCTCAGCCACGACAGGAGCCAGCGGCTGGCGCGGGGCAGCAGCACGTCGGCGACCAGCACGCCGATGCCCGCGACGATCAGCACGAGGATCGGCAGCGTCTGGAACAGCGACGCGGAGATCTGGGGGTAGAGGTCGTTCACCAGCAGTTTGTTATCCGTCGGTCGTTACAGCGCCGGCGGCATGCGCGGCGCGGGATCGCAAAAGCTTCAGCGCTGGAGCAGATCCAGCGTGTCGGCCTCGATCGTCTCCTTGTCGTTGAAGATCTTGATGAACAGCGCGAGCCCGACGGCCGCCTCGGCCGCCGCCACCGTGATGACGAACAGAAACACGGCGACCCCTTCGGGCCTACCCAGGCTCTGGGCAAACGTGATGAACGCCAGGTTGGCGGCGTTGAACATCAGCTCGACGCACATGAAGATCGAAATGGCGTTGCGCTTGAGCAGGATGCCGAACACGCCGATCGTGAAGATCGACGCGGCCAGAATCAGATTGCCGGGGACCATGAATTCCATTGGGTTAAACCAGTCGGTCGTGATCAAACTTAGACATCATTGGCTTTAGTGAACGCTCCTTCGTTGAGAGGACGACGCAATACGAGAGACGATCAACTACTCTAGAACCCCCTTCGCTCCCCTTCCTCCAGCGCTCCCTGCACGAGTCGCCGCCGGGCCAGCACCACGGCGCCGATCACCGCCACCAGCAACAGCACCGAGGTCATCTCGAAGGCGTAGATGTAATCGGTCAGCAGCAGCCGGGCGACGTCGTCGATGCGGATGCTCTGGGCCCCCTCCAGCGTGTAGTTCGCCGCCAGCTCGTCGCGCAGGCCGGCATACATCGCAATCACCTGCAGGATGAACGCGACCGACAGCACGCCGCCCAGCCAGCGGACCGACCGGTTGATGCCCGAGCCCCCCTCCTGGCGCCCGACGTTGAGCAGCATGATGACGAACAGAAACAGGACCATGATCGCGCCGGCGTAGACGATGATCTGCAGCACGCCGGCCAGCTGCGCGTTCATCAGCACGAACAGCGCGGCAATGCCCACCATCGTCAACACCAGGTAGAGCGCGCCGTAGACCGCGTGGGGCGACAGCACGACCATCATCGCCGAAAAGAGCGCCAGCACGAACAGCAGGCCGTAGACGATTTGTGAGATCACCGCTCCCTCCCCTCCGCTACAGCGCCGTGTTCACCTTCAGATTCGGTTCCTTGCCGAAGCCCTTGTCGGGCGGGTCGAGCATCGCTTGCTTGTCGCAGATGAACTGGTCGCGCCGATAGTTGGCCAGTTCGAAGTCCGGACCCATCACGATCGCATCCTCGGGGCAGGCCTCCTCGCAGAACCCGCACCAGATGCAGCGCAACTGATGGATCTGATAGACGCGGGCGTAGCGTTCGCCGGCCGAGACCGGATTGGCCGGATCGTTCTCGGCCGCTTCCAGATAGATCGCCTCCGACGGGCAGACGGCCGCGCACAGCGCGCAGCCGACGCAGCGCTCCAGCCCGTTCTCGTAGCGCTGCAGGCGGTGGCGCCCGCGGAAGTAGGGCGGCAACGGCCGCTTCACTTCCGGATACTCCAGCGTCACCCGCGGCCGGAAGATGTGCTTGAACGTGACGGCGAAGCCTTTGAACAGATCAACGAGCATTTGCGAGCAGCCGCCTCTTCCTGGCGTTAAGGATCATGTCCATGATGATGATTTGCGCGACGCCGACCACCAGCAGCCCGAGCGTCAGCCCCACCGTCGACGGCTGACCGATGATCTCCTCGCGCGTGACCCAGCGGTTGCCGGGGGGGAACACCGCCACGACCCCCGCCGTCAGCACCATGTTGGCCAGCGCGAGCGGAAACATCACCTTCCAGCCCAGATCCATGAGCTGATCGTAGCGGAACCGGGGGAGCGTGCCGCGGATGAAGATCATGAAGCTGACGATCAGGAAGATCTTGGCCATCAGCCAGAACACCCCCCAGGCGACGTTGAGCCAGCCCAGCTCGGCGAACGGGCTCGCGATCGGACCGGTGTAGCCGCCCAGGAACAGCGTCGCCAGCACCGCCGAGAACGTGAACATGTTCATGTATTCCGCCATGAAGAACATGGCGAACTTCATCGAGCTGAATTCGGTGTGGAAGCCCGCGCCCAGTTCGCTCTCGCCCTCGGGCAGGTCGAACGGCAGGCGGTTCGTCTCGGCGAAGCCGGCGACCATGAACAGCAGGAAGCCGACCGGCTGTTTCCAGACGTGCCAGTTCCAGAAGCCGCCGTCCTGCTGCTCGATGATCGCGCGCAGATCGAACGTGCCGGCGATCAGCAGCACGCCGACCAGCGAGAGCCCCAAGGCGATCTCATAACTCAGCATCTGGGCGCTCGAACGGATGCCCCCCAGCAGCGAATACTTGCTGTTGGACGCCCACCCGGCCAGCACGATGCCGTAGACCGCCAGGCCGGTGATCGCCAGATAATAGAGGATGCCGACTTCGAGACTGGTGATGCCGATCGGGAGGTCGAGGACGACGGGCGCCACCTGAATAGTGAGCCCGAGGAGCGAGAACTCGCCGCCATCGAGGGTGATCCGCACCGGATCGGCGAACGGAACGATGGCCAGCACCAGGATCGCCGGCGCCACGGTCATCAGCGGCGCCAGCGTATGGAGCGTGCGATCGACCGAGGCCGGCCGGATGTCTTCCTTCAGGAAGAGCTTCAGGCCGTCGACGATCGTCTGCAGAATCCCCCACGGACCGACGCGATTGGGCCCCGGCCGCTCCTGAATGAAGCCGAGCAGCTTGCGCTCCCACAGCACCATAAACGGGACGATGATCAGCAGCACATGGAAAATGACCAGGATGAGCACCAGCCGCAGGAGCATCTCGATGGCAAACGGAGTAAGGGTCAGCGTCATGCCGGCGTCTCCACGGCTTCTTCCTGATACAGGGCTTCATCGGGCAACGGGCCGATGGCGCGTTCAAGCTGGATCACGGGCAGATAAACCTCGCCGCCGGCGAGACGGACCCAGTCGCCGTCGGCCAGGCCGAGCGCCGCGGCGTCCGCCGGGTTGAGTTCCAGCCGTGGCTGCGGGTGCAGCGCGTCGAATTCCGACGAGCGGGAGCCGAGATGATCGGGCCCCTGGCTATGCATGTTCCAGAGCAGACGCAGCCCGCCGCCAGCGGCCGGGGCGGCCTGTGCCGGCGGTTGCGCGCCGCGCTCGGCCAGGATCAGCTTGAAGTTGGGCCGCGTCCGCCGGGAGAGCAGGACGTGATTGGTCTGCGGCAGCAGCGACGGCGGATCGAGCAGCAGGTCGTCGAGCCGGAACAGCGTCGGCGCGTTCCAGGCTTTCAGCAGATCGCCGAAGATCGACTGGGCGCTCTTGTGACGCCGCGCCGCCGACATCAGCACGGCGATCGACTCCAGAATCCGCCACTCCTCCTGCGCGTCGCCGCGCGGGCGATCCCCTCGGCTCATGCGCTGCAGCGTGCCGTCGATGTCGGTCATTGTGCCGTCGTTCTCGTAGAACAGCGATCCGGGCAGTACGATGTCGGCGTGGCGCGTGATCCAGGAGGGGAAGATATCGACGGCGATGACGGTCTCGGTCGCCGCGAGCGCCTGCTCAATCAGCTCACGCTGGGGGTGATGCACCAGTTCGTCGCAGCGGTGGAGGAAGAGGACCTTGAACTGGCCGGCGGCGGCCCGCCGCAGCAGCTCGGGGGCGGCCGGCGTTTCCTCCGGCGCCTCCAGCGGCGCCCCGTAGAGTTCCGAGGTCGAGCGCAGCGCCTCGGGATCGGTGACCGGGCCGGTGGGCAGCCGGTCGCTCTGCGCCCCGGCGGCGACGGCCCCCCGGGCGTTGCGCGCCGCGGTGACGGCCAGAAACTGCCAACCCGCGCCCAGCGCCTGGACCAGCCGCAGCGCCGCCGGCACGAGCGCGGGGTTCAGCGCGCCGCCCGCCGCGTCGAGCCCCAGCACGATCAGGCCCTGCTCGTGCTGCGCCAGATGGTTGAACAGGGGCGCGCCGTCGGCGGGCGCATGGGCTTCGTCCCGTCCGTGTTCCAGGGCTGCGGCCAGGTTGTTGACGGCTGTCGCCAGCGCTTCGGGCTGCTCCAGGTAGACCGGGTCGGCGAACCGGCCGAAGAACTCATCGACGCGGGCATCGAGCAGCGCCAGGCGCGTCTTGCCCGCCCGCGCGGCCTCCTTGATGCGCAGCGCGATGTCGGGGGCGGTGCCGAGCAGATCGGCATGGATCATCAGCGTCGCGCCGTAGGCGCCGCGCGCCAGCAGGTCCAGGTCGCCGTCGCTGGCGCGCAGGGCGTCGCCCGCCGCGCGCGCCGCCGCCTCGGAGGTAAAACGCATCCGCCAGTCGATGTGGCCGGCGCGGCAGAGCCCGCGCGCCAGGCGGCCCAGCAGGTAGAACTCCTCGTTGGTCGAACGCTCGCCCGCCAGAAAGCACGCCTCGCCCCGGCCGGCGTTACGCAGCGCGCGGGCCGCCGCCTCCAGCGCGCTCTTCCACGAGGTCGTCATCTGGGCGCCGTCGCCGGCGGCGATCATCGGGGTCGTCAGCCGGTCGTCATGGTTGGCGTAGTGCGTGCCGAAGCGCGCCTCGTTGCTGATGAACTCGTCGGTGTCCTCGTCGATCGTGTAGGCGCCGTGGCGGCGGCGGGTCGGCGGCGTCACGCGGTAGAGTTTGCCGGCGCGCGTCCAGGCGGTCACCGCGCCGTTGCAGGTGCGCGTCGTCGTGTTCGTCTGACGCAGTTCCCAGACCCGCGCCTTGAACCGGAACGGCTTGGACGTCAGGCAGCCGACGGGGCAGATGTCGATCACGTTGCCCGAAAACGGGTTGCTGACCGGTCCGTTGCCGTAGGTGCCGATGTAGTTGCGGTTGCCGTGGCCAAAGACGCCCATCACGTGCTCGCCGGCGATCTCGTCGCAGAAACGGACACAGCGCGTGCACATGATGCAGCGGTTGCGTTCGATGTCGATCAGCGGGTCGAACTGCGGCTTGTGGAACCGGCGGCGGGGATCGATCGTGCGCGCCGTGCCCCAGCCGTATTCCACGCTGTAGCGCTGCAGCATGCACTCGCCGCCGCGGTCGCAGATCGGGCAATCAAGCGGATGATTGATCAGCAGGAACTCCATCATCCCCTTGCGGCAACTGTCGACCAGCTCGCTGTCGGTGCGGATCTTCAGCCCGTCGGCCACGACCATGTTGCAGGCGATCTCCGGCTTGGGCCGCCCCTCCAGTTCGATCAGGCAGAGGCGGCAGTTGCCCGCCACGCTCAGCCGCGGATGGTAGCAGTAATGCGGGATGTAATGCCCGACGTCGAGCAGCGCCTGCAGCAGGTTCTTGCCCTTGGGCAACTGCATCGGGGCGCCGTTGACCGTGACGGTCACGTTGTCGGGGGGCGGGGGGACGTTCAATGGGGTCATGAAGCTTCTATTCCGGTTCCGATCCGAGTCGACAGGCTCGTCGTCTGTCCTGACCGCCGCAACAGGGACGCAACATTTTCCACGTCCGGCGGCGCATTCTCAAGTCTTAGTGGGCGGTACTTTCACGGGCGGCCCCAACTCCCTCAGGAATGGCACACGTTTCAGGCCCGCCATGTCGGTGACGGGACGCGACTTAAGTCCCTCAGGGACGGCAGACTTCAGCCCGCCACGTCAGTGGCGGGTACAAGACAATAAAGTTACGGAGTCCCATCGGGACGACAGAGATTGTCGTCTCGTCAGTCAAAGATGTAATCCTCCTCGAAAGCGATCATGTGCTTCCTCAAGAATGCACGGTATTCCTCTTCGAATGATGTGTGTCGATGATGCTCAGCCTGCGTCATGATATACTCGCGCGTCTTCGCGGTCTGCGAGAAACCGATGGTAAAAACGCCATACCCCTCCTGCCAGCCAAAAGGGATCTTCGGTCTTAGCGTTTCATTCACCCATTTCGAGGAATTCGCCTTGATGAGCTGAATTCCTTTGGCCGGAGCGACCGAGGGCGGAATCATGATGAGTGCGTGAGCATGATTCTCAATCCCACCGATACAAATTGCTGACATTTTTGAGTTCCTTGCGATTCCTCCCATGTACTCCCACAAGTCAAAAATCCATTCGGATTTGATTGCGTCGATCCGGCCCCGTGTTGAGAAGACGAAGTGATAGAGGCAACTGCCGTATGTATGAGCCATCGGTTCCCTCCGGACACAGCTTCTGCCGTCCCCACGGGACTTTCTCATCTGCCCCTTGCCACCCGCCACTGACGTGGCGGGCTGAAATCTGCTGTCCCTGACGGGACTCACTCTGTTTTCGCCATTCCCAGCTACCGGGTTGACTGGAAACCGAGGCGAAGTCCGCGATGGCCGCCCCGAAATTGCCTGTGTAATAAGCGAGATGAAAGCGGCAGGCTTCAACTTCCATGGTTCAGTCCGCGGCACGACCTCCTATCTGAACTCCGTGTATTTCTTCTCGAACGGGCAGCCCTGCTGATCGACGTGGGCCTGGAATTCGTCGCGGAAGCGCGGGATCGTACGCACCAGGCTGCCGGTCGAGAATTCACCCAGCGCGCAGATCGAGCGGCCGACGATGTTCTTGCAGATATCCAGCAGCAGGTCGACATCGTGCTGCACGCCCTGGCCGTGTTCCAGCCGCTTCAGGATCTTGTGCATCCAGCCGGTCCCCTCGCGGCAGGGGGTGCACTGGCCGCACGATTCGTCCCAGTAGAAGTGCATCAGATTGAGCGCGGCCCAGACGAGGCAAACCGTTTCATCCATCACGATGATGCCCGTCGAGCCGAGAAACGTGCCGTACTGGCGCGGGCCGTCGAAGTCCATCACGACATCCAGTTCGTCCTCGAAGAGCATCGGCACCGAACTGCCGCCGGGGAACACGGCCTTGAACTTGTTTCCGTCGCGGATGCCGCCGGCGTGCTCATAGATCAGCTCGCGCATGGTGACGCCGAGCGGCAGCTCGTAATTGCCCGGCTTGCGCACGTGGCCCGAGATCGAATAGACGGTCATGCCCGGCGATTTTTCCGTCCCCAGCGACTTGAACCAGTCGCCGCCGCGGCGGGCCACCTCGGCGACGATCGCCAGCGTCTCCACGTTGTTGATGACGGTGGGGCAGTTATACAGTCCCTGGACGGCGGGAAACGGCGGGCGCAGCCGCGGATAGCCGCGCTTGCCCTCCAGCGATTCGATCAGCGCCGTCTCCTCGCCGCAGATGTAGGCGCCCGCGCCGGTGTGAACATGAATATCGAGGTTGAAGCCGGTTCCCAGAATGTTCCGACCCAGCAGCCCGGCGGCGTAGGCGTCGTCGATCGCCCGCTGCGTCTGGCGCACCCCCTCGTAATACTCCTTGCGGATGTAGATGTAGACCGTCTCGGCGAGCGTGGCATAGGCCGCCAGCGCGGCCCCCTCGAGCAGCAGATGCGGCCGCTGTTCGAGGATCGGGCGGTTGCTGAACGTTCCCGGCTCGCTTTCGTCGGCGTTGACGCAAACGTAGTGCGGCAGATTGCGGTTGCGCGGGATGAAACCCCATTTGACGCCGGCGGGAAAGCCCGCGCCGCCGCGCCCGCGGATATTGGCCTCCTTCACCAGCGCCAGCACGTCGTCCGGGGTCTGCTCCTGAAGCGCGCGCTTGTACCCGTCATACCCCCCTTTGGCCTGGTAATCGGCCAGCGACTCCACGGAACCGGAATAAACCGTTCCGGTGACGCCGGCGGTCAGGATCGGGCTGTAGTTCTGGATTGCTGCTGTCGCCATGGATTGAGTCCAAACTCGAATTTCGAATAGCGAAAATCGAAACAAATTCGAATTTTCAAGCTATGAAACAGTCTCCAACTACTGGGAGCCACACTTTCTAAGAATCGATCCGAAGATTTTCATTGATTCGTCAGCCTCATTCGCCAGTGATTCGCATTCCCGTTGAACTTCCTTTGGGTTTTGTGATTCGACCAGTCGAAGCCAATATCGCGTCTCTTTGGCTTCAATATAGTTTGCACCGATTGAGCCCGACGAGCGAATCACCTGCGTGCGTCCTCGCGGTTGCAGATGGTTTTCTCAAGCCGTTTAACCAGGTTTCTGACGTTGCGCGCGAATAGAAAAGTCCTTTCTTCAAGATCGTAACTCTTGCTTAGAGGTCTGTCGAAAGCGCCGATGTCTTTCGAGGATTCCAATCTCTTCCCTCTGTTATTCCATCATTTGAGATTGAAATTTGTTTCGAATTTCGGATTCATATTTCGAATTTATTGCTTGTTGTTCCTTCCCGTAAAATATGGTTTTCTCTTCCCCTGCCGGCATTCTTCCAGGATTCCGTCCACTTTCGCCCGCGTCAGCCGGGTTTCGGTCTCCTGATTGACCAGCATCACCGGCGCCTCGCTGCACGCGCCCAGGCATTCGCGACGCTGGATCGTGAACAATCCATCCGCGGTCGTCTCGTTCCAGCCGATTCCCAGCTTTTCCTTCAGGTATTCATAAAGCCCGTCGGCGGCGCACAGCGCACAGGGGAGCGTGCCGCAGATCCCCAGCACATACTTCCCGACCGGGGCCCGGTTATACATCTGGTAGAAACTGACGACCTCCATCACCTCCGCCGTCGTGCACTCGCAGATCTCGGCCGCCTCTTCCATCGTCTCCGCCGAGATCCAGCCGTCCTCCTCCTGGATCAGCCACAGCACGGGCAGCAGCAGCGAACGGCGCGTCGGGTACTTTCGCTCCAGCTCGGCAATCGCCGCGCCGTGCCGTTCGCGCACGCCATTGGTTTTGACGGGCTCCTGAATCTGTATCTGAGGCATCAGCCGACCCTTCCAACCTCGCTTGCTTGATTCCGCATGGCGTTACCGATCGATCTCCCCCAGCACGAGGTCGATCGAGCCGATAATCGCCACCACGTCCGCCATCAGCGCTCCCTTGCTCATATGACCGAGCGACTGCAGATTCACGAACGAGGGGCTCCTGATTTTCAGCCGGTTGGGCTCGTATCCTCCCCGGCTGTGGATGTAGAACCCCAGTTCGCCCTTGCTGGCCTCGATCGGGTGATACGCTTCGCCCTCGGGGACGTAGATGCCCTCGCTGGCCAGCAGGAAATGGTGGATCAGGTCCTCCATCGACGCCTTGACGCGCGAGCGCGGCGGGTAGATCACCTTCGGATTGTCGATGTTGATCGGCCCATCCTTGGGCATCTGGTCCAGGCACTGCCGGATGATCTTGACGCTCTCCAGCATCTCATCCAGCCGGTTGAGAAATCGCGCGTAGCAGTCCCCTTCGTGGCGGACCGGAACGTTGAAATCGACCCGGTCGTAGACGAGGTACGGCTCTTTCTTGCGGATGTCGTAGTCGACCCCCGATGCCCGCAGGCTCGGCCCCGTCAGGCAGTAGCTGATCGCCTCCTCGCGGCTGATCGTGCCGACCCCGCGCGTGCGCATGATATAGATGTCGTTGTTGACGGTCAGGTCGTAGTAGTCCTGCCACTTTTTCGGAAATTCATCGATAAACTTGCGGACGCGGTCGAGCCAGCCGTCGGGGTAGTCGCGCGCGACGCCGCCGACCCGCATGTAGCTGACGGTGAAGCGCGCGCCGCAGATTTCCTCAAACAGGTCGTAGAGCGCCTCGCGCTCGCGGAACGTGTAAAGGAAGACGGTCATCGCGCCCAGTTCCATCACGTGCGTCCCGATGCAGAGCAGGTGGCTGGAGATGCGCGCCAGTTCGCAGAGAATCGTCCGCAGGTACTTGCAGCGTTCCGTCACCTCAATCCCGAGCAGCCGCTCGACGCTCAGCACGAACGCCGTGTTGTTGGCCATCGGCGAGAGGTAATCGAGCCGGTCCGTATACGGAATGAACATGTGGTAGGTTTTATTCTCGGCCAGCTTCTCCTTGCCCGAATGGAGATAGCCGATGATCGGCTTGAGGTCGAGCACCGTCTCGCCTTCCAGTTGCAGGACCAGGCGCAGCACCCCATGGGTGGACGGGTGCTGCGGGCCCATGTTGAGCGTCATGATTTCGCCGGTCGGGAAATCCTGCTCAACAGTCCGCCGGAGGGCGTGCGGGTTGCGCTCAACGATCGGTGTGTTGGCCATCATCCTTCACTCAGTGAGAATTCGCCCCTCACTCTAAATTTGTCCCTCGTCCTCGTGATCGGCCCCAAAGGTCTGCCCAGATTCGGATTCTCGGCTTTCTTCTCTCGCCCTCGGCTCTTGAATCAACTTGCATTTCCTCGATAACCGCGAGGTGCAGGGCTAACTCGTCACGAAGCCCCGCTCTACACGTCCCCATCCTGCACGCGGATCCGGGGCACCAGGTCGGCCGGTTCGCCGGCATACTCATCCGAATCCTGCTTGTAATAGAAACTGGTGGCGCCGCCGAGCGGGAAATCCTTGCGCAGCGGATGGCCCTCCCAGTTGTCCGGCATCAGGATCCGCTGCAGATTCGGATGGCCGTCGAAGCGGATGCCGAACATGTCGTAGACCTCGCGCTCCATGAAGTCGGCTCCCTTCCACAGGTCCGTGATCGAATCGATCCGGCACTCCTCCTCGTCCTCGCCGACGGGAACCCGCAGGCGCAGCCGATGGGCGTGCTCCAGCGAGCCAAGGTGGTAAACCACATCAAAGCGCGGTTCGCGACCCAGTTCCAGGTAATCGACGGCGGTCACATCGCTCAGCATCGTCAGCGACAGCCCGGCGTCGTCGCGCAGCGCCTTGACGGCGTCGTGGATGTAGCGCTTATCGATCAGCAGCGTCACCTCGCCGCTGGGCGCGACGATCCGCTCCGCCACGCAGTCCGGCGCGATCTGGTTCAAAACCTGAACCGCCGCCTCCGCCAGGTTCTCGTTTGCAAGTGTCGCCATCTTCCTCTCCCGCGCGTCTCAGCCTTCGCGAATCGCCGCCAATCTCTCGGGTGAGTCAGGTCTTGCAAGGTCGCCGCGTCGTCATCCGCATTCAGTGGCCTTGCCGATCTCCTTCAAGGAGCCTTCTTCCTCAGCCCTCCCCCCGGGGGGTGATAATCCGCTGCGGGCTGTGCTGCACCTTTTTCTGCAACTGCAGGATGCCGTAGATCAGCGCCTCGGGCCGCGGCGGGCAGCCCGGCACGTAGACATCGACCGGGATAATCTGATCCACCCCCTGCAGCACCGAGTAAACATTGTGCATCCCGCCGCACGAGGCGCACGCCCCCATCGCGATCACCCATTTGGGCTCGGTCATCTGGTCGTAGATCCGCCGCACCACCGGCGCCATCTTCTTGTTCACCCAGCCGGCGACGATCATCAGATCGGCCTGGCGCGGCGAGGGGCGAAACACCTCCATGCCGAACCGCGACAGGTCAAACCGGCTGGCGGCGGTCCCCATCATCTCGATCGCGCAACAGGCCAGCCCCAGCATCACCGGCCAGATCGAGTTCTTGCGACACCACGCCACCACCTCGTCCAGCGTTTTGACCAGTTGATTGTCGTATTCCAGCGGGCGCAGCTTGTCCTGCAGCGCGAGCGCTTCGCGGTTGATCAGCGGCGGCCGCTTCAGCGGATCGGCCAGCACCAGCCCCCCCGCGTCCTCGGGGGGTCGTCGGTCCAGGTCCCTTATGTCCATTCCAGTGCCCCTTTCCGCCATTCGTAGATGAAGCCAACCACGAGGATCAGCAGGAAGAAGACCATCGCCAGAAAGGCATAGGGCTGGAAATTGGGGATCGTGGGGTCCCGAAACGCAATCGCCCAGGCCAGGATCAGCACCGTTTCCATGTCGAACAGCAGGAAGAGCAACGCGACCAGGTAGAATTTGATCGGAATGCGAACATTGGCCTCCCCCGTCGGCACGTTGCCGCATTCATAGGGCAGCAGTTTGGTGAAGGTGATGACGCGGGGGCCGATCAGCCCCGAAAGCGCCAGCGTCACGATCCCGAAGCCCAGCGCGATCACCAGCAGCATCAGGATCGGGATGTAGGGTGCCAGATAGTCCATCGGTGGTGGCCCCGCGGAGAGGTTGAGGTCCCCGGCGAGTTCGGGGGGACGGAAACGAGCGTCGGCGGGATGAGCGGGTGGGAGACGTGCGCGGCCGTAACCCGCAATAAGCTATACATCGGTCATTTTTTCACAATCTCCTGCACCAGTCAAACCGATTCGCCGACGCCGCCCGGTGGCTCTCCGGCCCGGCCCGGCCGGCCTGCGGGCCCGGCTGTTGCGAATCGGGTCTCCACCAGGGCGGCTGGGGCACGATCTCCCGTCGGCCAGTAGGCGCGAGGCCAACGGTACTGCCGACAAGCCGCCGCCCTATTCAGCCATACGCCCCACTCGGACGCAACCCAAACATCCCGGTATCTTGCCCGGTCAAGCAAACCCCCGCCGGCGGCGCTCCGGCCTGATTTTGCGGGTCATGCGCGCTGGGGGAATCGGCTGGAATTGCGCTTTTTTTCACAAGATCCTCCGGCACCGAGCCGCATCGGCCCTTTTGTTTGACTATTTCGATCCCCGCATCAAGAATATGGCGGCTTCCCCTCCGGCGCGGGCCAGACCGCGCGCGCGACCGCGCAGAAAGGGCTCCCCCATGCAATCGTCCACGCCTCCTGTCCGTCCCGTGCACCACCCTTGGTCGGCGTTTACCCTCATCGAACTGCTCATCGTCGTGGCGATCATCGCCATCCTGGCCGCGATCGCCGTCCCCAATTTTCTGGAGGCGCAGGTTCGCGCCAAGAGCTCGCGCGCCCAGGCCGACATCCGCTCGGTCGCCACCGCGCTGGAGATGTATCGCGTCGACTACAACGCCTATCCCACCATGATCGAGCCCGGATTTCCCCACGTCTACGGGCTGACCGACCTGAAATGGTGGTATGTGCCCGACGCGCTGAGCACCCCCGTCGCCTACCTCGGCAGCGCCGATCTGCACTGTCCGTTCGGCGGCGATTTCAAGAATCAGCGCGACAATTTCCCCGGCGAGATCTGGCGCCGCTACTCCTACGAAAACATCCGTGAACTGGAACAGTATGCCGCCAGCTATCCCCTGCTGCAGGCCAAATACGGCCCCCAGCAGCATGCCCTGGAGCGGATCGGCGGCTGGCGCCTGCTCTGCATCGGCCCCGACATCGAATGGAACCCGATGGTTCAGTACGATCCGACGAACGGCACGGTCAGCCTGGGCAACATCATGCGCTCGCAGAAAGACCCCGTCGGCCGCAACAGCGAACCGCTGGCCGTCAACTGAAGCCCCATCCCGCGCCGCTCGCCCTCGTCCTCAACCGGTGTCGGTCTGCCTAAGATTCGGCTCCCGCCTCTCGTCTCTCATCCGCGGCTCTCCAGTTCTTGTTTTCGGATCCATAAATCGGTTCGTTAATTTGGCTGAAGATCGTTCCTGCGCCCTTTTGCTTTTCAAATGGCGCGGGGAATCGCAGAATGGCTCGGCGTGCCGCCGCGCGCCGCTGCTCTCCGTCGATGGAACGACGCCATGGCGCATAACCCGTCAACTCCCGCCGACCGCCCCTGGCCCGCCGATCAACTGCGGCCGTGCGTCTTTCTGGACCGGGATGGGACCGTCACCCGCGAGGCGGGCTACATCAACCACCCCTTCCGGTTGGAACTGCTCGCCGGAGCGGCCGGCGCCATCCGGCGGCTCAACCGGGCCGGCGTGCTCGCCGTCCTGGTCAGCAACCAGGCGGGCGTCGCGCGCGGCTACTTCACGATCGACGTGCTGGAGGAGACCTTCGCGCGGCTGCGCGAACTGCTCGCCCGCCGCAACGCCCACCTCGACGCGATCTACTACGCGCCGTTCCATCCGAGCAGCGCCGACCCGCGCTGGCGCGACGATCCGGAGGAACTGCGCAAGCCCGGCCTCGGGATGATCCGCCGCGCGCAGGCCGAGCTGCCGATCGACATGTCGCGTTCCTATGTGGTGGGCGATCGCCAGCTCGACGTCCAGTTCGCGCACCGTGCCGGCCTGCCCGCCGTCTTTGTCAAGTCGGGCTATGGTTTGGGCGAACTCACCTACTCGCGCGCGACCTGGCGCGAGGAACCCGAGCACATCGCCGAGGATCTGCCCGGCGCGGTCGCGTGGATCCTGCGCGATCTGAAACGCCGCGCCCGCCCAACCGCCCCATCCCGGAGTAACCGATCATGACCCCGCCCCTGCCCGCCAGCCCGCGGGAGCGCATCGTCGACCTTGCGGAAGCGGCCGAATTCGCCCGCGACCGCCAGCGGCGCGGCCTGCGCGTCGTCTTCGCCAACGGCTGCTTCGATGTGCTGCACGCCGGACACGTTTCGTATCTGAACGACGCCCGCCAGGAGGGCGATGCGCTGATCGTCGGGATCAATTCGGACCGGTCGGTGCGCGAGATTAAGGGGCCCGACCGTCCGATCGTGCCGCAGGAGGACCGCGCCGAGCTGATCGCCGCGATGGAAGCCGTCGATCGGGTCGTGATCTTCGATGAACCGACCGCCGAGCGCTGCCTGCGGACGATCCGGCCCGACGTCCATGCCAAGGGGACGGACTATACGGCCGAAACCGTGCCCGAGCGCGAGATTGCCAGGGAGCTTGGGATTCGCGTGGCGATCAGCGGCGCGCCCAAGACCAACGCCAGCAAGCAGATCCTCCGCGCCGTCCGCGAGCAACAGACTCCCTGAACCTGTGCAGAGCATCCGGCGTTATTAAAGTAAAGCTTACGTTGATGCCGACGGTGTGGGCATGAAGAATCGCCTCGCGGCCAGCCTGTCATCTCTCCGAGGGTGCTGAACCCCGCCGATCGGCCTAGAACAACGCCGGACGGGCAAGGTGTTCAAGCGCGGCGGCGGCGGCCTCGCGCCGCAACAGCTCGAGCATCCGCCGCGTCACGGCGGCGTTGTGTTGCAGCAGGTGATCGGTCTCGGCGGCGGCCCGCAGCAGAATCTGTTCTTCAATGCCGGTCCC
>MVZB01000025.1 GCA_002068205.1 candidate division BRC1 bacterium ADurb.BinA292 | reverse complement strand
ACGGGCAGGACGCAGGCGGCGCCGGCTTCACGCCGCTCGAACGTGCCGCCCTGTTCGGCCGTCCACTGCTCCAGCCAGCGGATCAGGTCTTCGGCGTCGCGCGGTCCGTCGTCGCGCGCATCGCGCGGCGGCGCGACGGCCGGCCCGGTCGCGGCGACCGGCGTTGCGCCCGTTTCGTCGACGACATCGCGGCTGAGCGCCGCGTCAAGCGTCGCCGCCAGTTCCTCCACGTCCGAATCGAGATCGCGGCGGATCTGCGTCAGGTATTGCTCGCCCCAGTGCTTGACGTCGGGGTCGCTGTCGCGGGCGGCGCGGCGCAGTTGCAGCAGCGCCTGGCGGGCGGTCAGGTGCAGCAGGTCGCAGGCGTCGCGCCGCTCGGTCCAGTACGCGGCGCGCGTCAGATGGGCCACGACCTCGCGCAGCCCGCTCCACAACGATTGAGCGCCGGGGGCAGCCATGAGACGGTTCCCTTTCTCGGACCCCTCCCGTCCGCCGGGACTGCATGGCGCGGGCGGCGGCGTCGCGCGGCTCAGCCGGTCATATCCTCGTCGGCCATTTCGGGCTCGTCATCCACGTTCGGATCGAACAGCGCCGACACCGAGAGATAGTTGTGAATCCGGTGAATTGCCTCGGCGATCAGGGGAGCGATATTGACCACTTTCAACTTGGCGAGCGTCTGGTCGTTGCGCTGGGGGATCGAATTGGTCACGACGATGCGCTCGAGCGGCGCCTCCTGCAGGCGCTGGCGCGCCGGCCCCGACAGGACCGGGTGCGTCGCGCAGGCCGAAACCGACAGCGCCCCCGCCTCGCGCAGCGCATGCGCCGCCTGGCAGACGCTGCCGGCCGTGTCGATCATGTCGTCGACCAGCAGGCAGTGGCGTCCCTTGACTTCGCCGATGATGTTCATCACCTCGCAGACGTTGGCCGCCGGCCGCCGCTTGTCGATGATCGCGAGCGAGGCATTGAGCCGCTGGGCATAACTCCGGCACATCTTGACGTTGCCCACGTCGGGCGAGACGACCACCAGATCGCGCGCCCACTCCTGGCGCTGCAGAAACTTGGTGATGACGGGGCCGGCGTAGAGATGATCGACGACGATGTCGAAGAACCCCTGGATCTGCGCCGTGTGGAGGTCCAGGCAGATCACGCGGTCGACGCCGGCGGTGGCGATCAGGTTGGCCACCAGTTTGGCCGAGAGCGCCACGCGCCCCTGATCCTTGCGGTCCTGCCGCGCGTAGCCGAAGTAGGGCATGATGACATTGATGCGGGCGGCCGAGGCGCGCCGCATCGCGTCGACCGTCAGCAGCAGCTCAATCAGGTTCTCATTGGTCGGCGGGCAGGTGGGCTGAATCAGGTAGCAGTCGGCGCCGCGGACGTTCTCGCAGATCTTGACGCCGGTCTCGCCGTCGGAGAAGCGCGTCACCTCGAGCTGGCCCTCGTGGAGCCCCAGCCGCTTGCAGACTTCGCGCGAGAGATGCTTGCCGGCCGAGCCGCCAAAGACCAGGGGTCCGGAATACGTGGGGTGAATGCGGGCCATCGGAAACTCCACCTCGGTTGCGCACCGGGTCAAAAGCCCAAGCTACCAGCCGGCCGGCCATTAATCCAGCGGAAGTGCCCGGGGGTGTCGAGGGCGCCGCGCCCCGCCCGGGGGATTGCAAGGCGGGCCCGATTGTGCCAAGGTTCTGCTGGGGACCCGGTTGGGTCGTTTCATCACCAGGCCCTTCGCTCGGCGCGAGCGTGAACGTATCGGGCGCGCCCGACCCGCCAACGCGCCCATCGCCCAGCCTGACCGGTCCACCCCCGTTGGAAGTCCACGATCGGGAATGCGTCGCCGCAGGCCGAGATGATGTCTGAACCGCAGGGCGAACGCGCCCAGGCTTATCCCCCGTTGAAGATCCGCGTGCTGGGATCGGGCACGTCGATGGGCGTGCCGGTCGTCGGCTGCCGCTGCGCGGTGTGCACCTCGAGCGATCCGCGCAACAAGCGGATGCGCTCGAGCATCTCGGTGCAGGCCGGCGACACGTGGATCCTGATCGATTGCTCGATCGATTTCCGGATGCAGTTGCTGACCTGGCCGATGCCGCGCATCGATGCGCTGCTGGTGACGCACACGCATTCGGATCACATCAACGGCATCGACGATCTGCGCTGCTACAATTACCTGCAGCGGGGCCCGATCCCGCTCTACTCGACCGAGTATTTCCTCAACGATCTGCGCGTCCGGTTCCCCTACTGTTTCAACCCGCTGCAGCGCGGCGGGGGGGTGCCGGAGGTCGACCTGATCGGGGTGGAGCCGGGGCGGCCGTTCGATTGCGGCGGGGTGCGCATCCTGCCGCTGGCGATCATGCACGGCCGGCTGTCGATCCTCGGTTTCCGATTCGGCCCGTTCGCCTACATGACCGATTGCAGCGCGATCCCCGAGGAGACGCTGGCGAAGCTGGCCGGCGTGCGCGTCGTGATCCTGTCGGCGCTGCGCCACACGCCGCACCCGACGCATTTCACGGTGGAGCAGGCGGTCGAAGCGGCGCGGCTGATCGGCGTCGAGCAGGCGTATTTTACTCACATCGCCGATGAACTGGATCACGAGGCGACCAATCGCAAACTGCCGCCGTGGGCCCGGTTGGCCTATGACGGTCAACTGATCGAGCTGGCCGCGACGGGCGGCGCCTGATGGGTCGGCGGCGTCGCAAGCCGGCGGCGGGTCAGGCGGGACGCCGCGCGGCGCCAGCGGCCGCCGCGGCCGCACCGGGGGTTGAGCCGCGCCCGTCGCGGCGCGATCTCCCCTGGCGCAATGCGGCGCGCGACCCGTGGCTCTGGGGCCTGCTGGCGCTGGCCGCGCTGCTGCGCCTTCCGTCGCTCGGCGTGCCCAGCCTGTGGTTTGACGAAATCCGCACGCTCTACATGGCGCGCGACAGCATCCTCAACGTCCGGAGTCACTTCGGCTTCTGGTGGGTGACGCTGGCGTTCCTGCAGTTGCCGCTCAGCACGGATATCGCGTTGCGGCTGTTCCCGGCGCTGTGCGGCGTGGCGGGCGTGCCGGTCAGCTATCTGATCGGCTACGCGCTGCGGGGCCACCGGGTGGCCCGCTGGTGCGCGGCGATCGTCGCGCTCAGCGTGTTTCATCTGTTCTACAGCCAGGAGGCGCGCTTCTACGCGCCGATGTATCTGCTGACGGCGCTCTCCTGGCTGTTCACGATCCGGCTGTTCGCGCGGAGCGCACCGGCCTGGTTTTTCGCCGCCGCCGCCTGCGACGTGGCGGCCTACACGATGCACCCGACGCAGACGGTTTACCTGGGGCTGCACCTGGCCTACGTGATCGGGGCGCTGGCGCTGACGCGGCCGGGGCACGCGATCACGCGGGAGTATTTCATGCCCGTCCGCGCGCGGAGCGAGGGCGGGGGGATCAACGCCGCCTCGACGATCCGGCTGGTTGTCGCCGCCGCGACGGTGATCGGCAGCGCCTGGTATGCGCGGCGGTTTCTGAGCCGCATCACGCAGATCAACTTCGATCCGGAGTATCTGATCGGCGGGCTGACGCCGCGTCTCGTGGGGCGGCACGTGCAGGCGTTCGGCGGGCAGTTTCAGCTCTGGGATCTGCCCGGCGGGCTCTACGCCTGGCTCTATCTGGCGATGCTGCTCGTGGGGCTGTGCGTGGCCTGGCGCCGCTGGCGTCGCGATTGCGTCTTCGCCGTGATGCTGACGGGCGGCACGTTCGTCGCCAGCCGCGGCTACGAGGTTTCGATCGACTACGCCGTCAAGTATGTGATGTTCCTGATGCCGTTCTGGGCGGCGCTGGCGGCGCAGGGCTTCGCCTGGACCGCGCGCGTCGGCGGCGACCGGCTCGCGGCCCGGCTGCCCCGCCTCGCGGCCCGCGCCCGGCTGGCGCCGACCTGCGCGCTCGTGCTGATCATGGCGGTCGCCTCGGCCTTTGCCTGCTTCGGCTACTACAGCCGGGGGAAGATTCGGGAGAAGGCGGCCGTCCGGTGGCTCAGGGACCGCTTGCAGCCGGCGGACGAGGTGATGGTCTATGGCCACAGCGCGCTGCCGATCAATTTTTACTGGCGCAAATTTGGCCTTCCCGCCGACCAGTATCACGCGCTGTGGTGGGAACCCAACGAACTGGGCGGCAATCTGTTCGGGTCGATGGAGGCGCTGCGCCGGCCGGGTGGGAAGGTCTATTTCATCGATTCGTGGGACAAGGACGACCCGCCGCGGATGGCCGAACTGCTGGCGCAGCGGGGGCGAATGCTGCGCGAGTGGCCGTCGTTCATGGGTCAGCCGGTCCGGGTCTATGAGATTGTGCCGCGCGCCGCCCCGGCGGGCTGGCCGGTTCAGCTCGACCCGCTGGGGCCGCGGATCACCCGCAATCCCTCGCGGCCGTACCAAGGAGAGGTCGCCGGTCAGGAGGCGCTGATTCTGCGCGACAACAGCACGGTGCTCTACGACTTCACGCTGGCCGAGGGCGGGCCCTGCCACCTCCAGCTCCAGGCCAACGCCGGGCCGGTTCAGGTCCGCATCATCGAAGTACTGGTCGACGGTCGGCTGCAGGGGATGGTGTCGTTTCTCGCGCAAGAGCCCGCCTGGCTGACGCGCCATGTCGACCTGGGCGAGCTGGGGCCGGGCGAGCATGTCCTCACGCTGCGCTATCTGTCGCGCAGCGGTCGGCTGGAGCTGGAGGGGGCCACGGTGGAAGGGGTCGCGCTGCGGAGCCTCTCGATTCATCCCGGCCCTCCGCCCGTTGGGGATAGCGACCTGGTCCGGCTGGATTTCATGGACGCGAACTACCCGAGTCTGGCGCTGCGCGCCGATGACGGGACGACCGGAGACTTAAACCCGGATTGGCAGCCCTTGAATCTGCCCGATTGGGAACTGGTGCGCGTTCCGGCGGTCGATGCGCCGACGACCGACGGCCTGACCGATGCCGTTCTCATCACCATGCCGCCCGAATTCGACGGGTTCGCCCGGCTGTTGTTCGACCGCGCCTTCCCGCTCACGGAGCAGCGCGTGGCGTATTTTGCCTTCGATGTCCGCACCGAGCGGTTGTACAACCACTCGATCAACGTGGGCTTCCTCTTTCTGGATGAATCGAACGAACCGGTACTGCAACATATGGCCTATTCGCACGGGCTCTTTGACGACATGAACTGCACCGGCTATCTGGGCGAGGAATGGACGGAGGGTTGGGTGCCGATGGCGGCGATCGATTTCGCCCCGGCCGGCGCCATGTGGTTCTCGCCGTTCATTGTGCTGTACGACAACCCGGTCCGGCCCAGCCGCCACAGCGGACGGGTGTGGATCAAGGATCCCCGCCTGCAGCCAATCGACACCGCCCCGCCCGTGCGCGCCGCGGCGCCATGACCGCGTTTTTGCTCACGTTCGGCGGATTCACGTTCGCCATGCTGGCGGCGTTTCTGGTGGCGCGCGGCGTGACCGGCTGGGCGCGCGCGCTGGCGTTGCGGTGCGGCGTCATCAGCCGCGTCGATCACCGCAGCTCGCACACGCGGCCGACGCCGCGGCTGGGCGGCCTGGGCCTGGCCGCCGGCTTCGCTCTGCCGGCGCTCGGCTTTCTGCTCTTGCTCTGGTTCATTCCGCACCGGGGCGCGGCGATGGGCTATCACCCCGCGCCACTGCTGTGGGTTGGGCTGGGCTGGCTGCTGATGCTGGCGGTGGGGCTGGTCGACGACGCGCGCAACCTGCCGCCGCTGGTCAAACTGGCGCTGACGGCCCTGGCCGCGTTGGCCCCGGTCGCGGGCGGGGGCGTCAGCTTCACGTTTGCCCAGGGGTTTTTCTTCAGCACGGCGGCCTGGTCGGTCGCTCTGGCGCTCCTCAGCGCTGGCTGGATCCTGTTTTTCACCCACGGCTTCAACTTCATGGATGGGATGGACGGCTTCGCGGCGAATTTCGCGCGCGTGGCGGCGCTGGGAATCTTCGGCGTCGCGTTCGTCCCCTGCCTGCTGTCGGGCAACATGAACCTGCTGCGCGCCGAGGCGTATCTGCTGCCGATCCTGGCGATGGCCTGCTGGGGCTTTCTGCATTGGAACCGCCCGCCGGCCCGCGTCTTCATGGGCGACGGCGGCAGCCTCTCGACCGGCTACCTGCTGGCGACATGGACCGTGATGGGGCATCGCGGGATGCTGGGGTTTCCCGTCCCGCTGCCGCTGGCGCTGGCGATCCTGATGCCGTTTCTGTTCGATGTGCTGCTGACGCTGGCGCGCCGGCTGCATCGGGGCGAGAACCTGCTGCGGGCCCACCGCGAGCACCTGTATCAGCGCCTGCTGCGGACCGGCCTGGGCCACGGCGAGGTGTTGCGGCTGAACCTGCCGCGGTTCGTCGGCTGCGCCGCGCCGGCCGTGCTGACGGCCAGCCTGGCGGCCGTCCTCAACTCGGGGTGGGTGCGCGGGCGGTTCGGCGAGGGGCCGATCGCGCGGATCCATGCGCCATTCGTGCTGCCGGCGCTGCACCTGCTGGCGCTGGGCGCCGCCCTGCTGATCATGGTGCAATACTGGTGCATGGTGCGGCGGCGGGAGGCGCGCTCCGGGGCGGAGGAGGCCGCCGGCGGATGACGAAAAAAAAGCGAAAGCGCGACCCATTTTCCACCTTGCATTGACCCCGGTGCTCTGGCTTAATGAACCGCGTGATGCCGCGTCGGGCGCCTTCATCCGCTCATCGTTGTCTTGAATCATCGACGCACGGGCCGGGGTGCCCCACGCCATCCGGATAGCCGACCTCGCCCCCGGAAAAGGTTAATTCATTGACCATGATGGATCAGGTTCAACAGCTTGAGGAACGCGTCGAGGCCATCATGCGCCTGCTTGACGCCGCGCGGCAGGCCAACTCCCGTCTGGAACAGGAAAACAGCGAACTGCGCGAACAGCTCGCCCGGATGGAGGAGCTCGATTCGACCAACCACCAGCTTCGGCGGCAGGTCGAAACGCTGGAGAACGAAATGGAGGGGATGGCCAGCAAGGAGACGCAAATCCGCGATCGGCTGCGCACGATTCTGGAGCGGATCGACACGCTGGAACACGACGTCAACGCGCAGATCGGCCAGCCCGACGTCTTCGCCAACTCCAACGGCCAGCCCAATGAAGAGCAGGCGGGCTGACGCCGGCCGGCCCCGGGCCACCCATGCATCCCATCACCATCACCATCGCCGACCAGAGCTTCCGCGTGCTGGTGGAGGAGGGGGAGGAGAAGCGTTATGAGCGCGTTCAGCAACTGGCCGACGAGGCGTATCACGAGATCCTGCGAACCGGCGCCAACGCCGGGCTGCGGGCGATGGCGATGGCGCTGTTCCAGGTGGCGATGGACCTGGACGAGGCGCGCCAGTTGCTGCGCAAGGCCGAATCGAGCCGCGATCGGCTGAGCGACCTGATCCGGCGGATCGACCGGGCGACGGAACGCTCGGCCCACGCCGCCCCGCCGCCGGCGCCCGACCGCGCCGAATAAGCCCCGCCCGCG
The DNA here is from genome assembly GCA_002068205.1 of candidate division BRC1 bacterium ADurb.BinA292. Classification (GTDB taxonomy): domain Bacteria; phylum Sumerlaeota; class Sumerlaeia; order MVZB01; family MVZB01; genus MVZB01. Next base: position 14,236 of record MVZB01000025.1, on the reverse strand, counting down.
CCGGTCGAACCCCTCGGCCGCCGCCAATCGAACGCCGCCGCCCCCCGTGCATGACCGGAGGAACTCCCGTGGCCAAGACCGCCGTCAAATCCGAAACCAACGACAAGCTGAAGATGCTGGACGTCGCCCTGAGCCAGATCGAGAAGAACTACGGCAAGGGCTCGATCATGAAATTCGGCGACTGGCATGCGGAGAACATCCCGGCCATCAGCACCGGCTCCATCTCGCTGGACCTGGCGCTGGGCGTCGGCGGCATCCCGCGCGGCCGGATCGTCGAGATTTTCGGCCCCGAATCCTCCGGCAAGACGACCCTCGCCCTGCACGTCGTCGCCAATGCCCAGAAGGAAGGGGGCATCGCGGCCTACATCGACGCCGAGCATGCCATCGATCCGATCTACACGCGCAAGCTGGGGGTCAACCTCGATGAGCTGGTGATCAGCCAACCCGACTACGGCGAGCAGGCGCTCGACATCGCCGAGCAGCTCGTCCGTTCCAACTCGGTCGACGTGATCGTCGTCGATTCGGTGGCGGCGCTGGTGCCCAAGGCGGAGATCGAGGGGGAGATGGGCGACAGCTTCGTCGGCCTGCAGGCGCGGCTGATGAGCCAGGCGTTGCGCAAGCTGACCGGCGCCGTCGCGCGCTCGAAGACCTCGCTGATCTTCATCAATCAGATCCGCGAGAAGATCGGCGTGATGTTCGGCAGCCCCGAAACGACGACCGGCGGCCGCGCGCTGAAGTTCTACAGCTCGATTCGGCTGGATATCCGCCGCATCGCCAGCCTCAAGGACGGCGACCAGAATATCGGCAACCGCGTGCGCGTCAAGGTGGTCAAGAACAAGTGCGCCCCGCCGTTCCGCCAGACCGAATTCGACATCCTGTTCGGCGAGGGGATCAGTTATGAAGGCGATCTGCTCGACCTGGCCGTCACGCACAAGGTGATCGACAAGTCGGGCGCCTGGTTCAGTTTCCAGAACGAGCGCATCGGCCAGGGCCGCGAGAACGCGCGTCAGTTCCTTAAGACCAACCCCGACGTCACCAAACGCGTCGACGCGATCGTCCGCGAGCACGCGATGCCCTCGTTCGGCGAGGAGAGCGAGACGCCGGTGAGCGTCGAGGATTAAGGCCGCGCCCGGCCGCGCCCGCCGCCGCGACTTCCCCCGAAAGGTTCATGACATCTTGCTGCGAGTCGACGGCCGCCAGCCCGATCAGATGCGCGCGGTGAACATCACGCCGCATTACATGGAGTATGCCGAAGGGTCCTGCCTGATCGAGGTGGGCAAAACGCGCGTGATCTGCACCGCGACGATTGAAAACCGCGTGCCGCCGCACGTCTTCGGGACCGGCCGCGGCTGGGTCACGGCCGAGTATGCGATGCTGCCGCGCTCCTCGCAGCAGCGGATCGTGCGCGATGGGATCCGCGGCAAGGTCGGCGGCCGCTCGCACGAGATCCAGCGCCTGATCGGCCGCGCGATCCGTTCGGTCTTCGATCTGGATCGATTCGGGGAACGGACGGTGCTGATCGACTGCGACGTGATCACGGCCGACGGCGGCACGCGCTGCGCCTCGATCACGGGGGCGCTGGTGGCCGTGGGCCTGGCGATGGAGCGCCTGCGCGCCGAGAAGAAGCTTTCCATTCAGCCGCTCAAGGCCTACCTGGCGGCGGTCAGCGTCGGCGTCGTGGAAGGGCAGCCGGTGCTCGACCTGTGCTACCTGGAGGATGCCCAGGCCGAAGTCGATATGAACGTGGTGTTGACCGGTCGGCGCGAATTTGTTGAAATTCAGGGCACGGCGGAAACCAGGCCGTTCGACATGGCGACGCTCCTGGAGCTGAACCGCCTGGCCGGCGAAGGCATCGGGCGCCTCGTCGAACTTCAGCACGAGATCCTCGGCCTGGACCTGGAACGCAGTTGAAGCACGGCCGCCGCCGCGCCGGCCGCCGCGCGCCGCCAGTCTTCCCCGCGAAGGAACGCCTGTTTGCATGTTTCCCGTTGCCGTTGTTCCCGCTGACCGCCGGCGCCTCGGGCCGTTGGGCGCAATGACGCGCGCCTGCGCCTGGGCGCTGGCCGGCTGCCTGCTGCTGGCCGGTTGCGCCCGCGAGCCGCTGATCCGCGACCGGCGCGTGATGGTGATGGACTTTGAAAATGCGATCGACGATCCGGCGCAGAGTCACCTCTCGGGCGGTCTGGCCGAGATGATGACCTCCCAGCTCGTCAATTACCCGCGCGTCGCCGTGATCGAGCGCCAGGACGTGGCAGCCTACTTCGATAAGGCCCGCACCGACCCGCAACGCTGGCACGAACTGGGCCGCAAATCGAACATCGATTACTTCATCATCGGCTCGATCGCCCGGCTCGAGGACAACTACGTGCTCAACGCCCGGATCCTCTCGGTGGCGACCGGCCAGATCGTCAGCGGGTCGTCGGTGACCCGTTCCTGCGCCCGCGAGGAGGATATTTACCCGACGATGCAGGCGGTGACGCGCGCCATCGCGCGCAACATTCAGGTGCTGGCCGAGCGATTCGACCGGCTCGCCACCGGCGGCGAGCCGGCCGTCGCCACCGCCCAATGACCGGGCGCGACGCCCGTCTTCGCCCGGTCCGATGCCGTTCTGGTCTGAAAGGGACGCCTTGATGTCACGTGTGGGTCAACCGCTCGCTGCCCGCCGCGCGGGCCGCCTGCTGGCGCTGCTGGCGCTGCTGGCGCTGCCCGCGGCGCTGACCGGCTGCATCCGTTCGCGGGTCTTCATCACCTCCGAGCCGCCCGGCGCCGAGGTGTTGTGGCGCGGTGAGCCCTACGGCGCCACGCCGATCGAAATCCCCTACCTCTGGTACTGGCATTACGATTACGCGCTGGAGAAGCCCGGCTACGAACGAATCGACGTCGTCGACCGGTTCCGCACGCCCCCCTGGTTCCTGATGCCCGTCGATCTGTTCATGGAGATGCTGCCGATTCCCATCCACGACACGCGCGAACGGCACTTCGTGCTGACGCCGCGAGAACCGACGCTCTCGCAACTTCCTTGACCGACGGGGACTTTTCCTGCCGGGAATTGTGACTCAACCGCGCTGATGCGACCCCGCCGAACCGTCATCCTCCCGCCGCCGGCGCGCCTGGCGACGCTCGTCGGGTTGGTCCTGCTCGCGGCGGCGACCGCCGGGGCGCTGCCGACCGATGCCATCGTCGCCCGGGTCAACGGCACGCCGATCCTGCTCAGCGAGCTGAAGGAGGCGGCGCTGAACCAGGATATCCCGATCGACGCCCTGACGCTGGACGGCCTGCGCGGCGAAAAATACCGGCTGGTGCTGACGCAACTGGTCGATGAGGAATTGCTCGTCCAGGAAGCGCGCCAGAGCGAAATCAAGGTTGACGACGTGGAAATTGCGCGGCTCGTCGACGCAATGATCAACCAGTTGCGCGTGGAACTGGGCGGCATGGAGGCGCTGGAGGCGTTCCTGCGCAAGCATTCGCTGACGCTGGATTCGCTGCGGCGGATGCTGACGCGGCGCGAGCGGCGCGGCGCGCTGGCCGCCCGCGTCGTGGCGCGCCGGGTCAACCTGGACGCCGAGGCGCTGGCCGATTTCGCGCGCCGCCGCCGCGAGGCCGGCCTGCCGTTGGAGGAAGTCAACCTCGCCCAGATCCTGCTGGTCTGCCCGCCGGCGCTGCGCGGCACGCGCGAAGGCGAGGAGGTCCACACGCGCGCGCTGCGTCTGGCCCGCGAGATCGGCGGCGACACGAGCCGCTTCACCGAACTGGCGATGCAGCACACCGAGGACCCGGCGGGCCGCTCGCGCGGCGGCTACATCGGCTGGATGGACCCGCAGGGCCTGCTGGGGCCGCTGCGCGACGCCGTCGCGGCGATGGACCCGGGCGAGGTGTCGGCCCCTGTCGCGACCGACGAGGGCTATCATGTCCTGCTGCTGCTGGGGCGGCGTTCCACCCGCGACCTGATGTTCGCCGAGCAGTTCGAGAAGCAGCGCGCCGAACTGCTGACGCAACTGCGCCAGAACGCCTCGATCCAGCTCTTCGATCTGGACGGCAATCCGATCGAAACGATTCAGTAGCGTCTGAATCCTTCCCGGCGGCTTTCAAACAGAACCAGCCTTCATCCCTGCAGTTTTCCCGCCGACCAGAGGATTCCGCGCTGCAGGACCGTCTTGAAGCTGGGATTGTTCCAACTGCGGCCGTCGTGGCCCATCTGCAGACAGAAGACGCGCGCCTGTTTGTGGCGACGGGTCCAGGCCAGTGCGCGCATGCTCGGGTTGTAATCGGTGGTCAGCAGGATATCGCAGCCCTCGCCGGGTTCCTGCATCGTGTAGGTCTCGTCGAACATCGTCCAGTCGCTCAGCCCCCGCACGATCGGGTGATCGGGCCGTTCGATGTGCACCGGGAAGGTCTGCTCGCCGTAAAAGCCGAATTTGCGGTCGGGCAGGCCCGTCACGTCGGTCCAGACCGGCTCGTCGGGGTATGCCAGAATCGCATGGTGCAGGACGACGATCCCCTGGGGCCGGTCGCCCAGTTCGGCGATGGCCTTGGGGACCGCCGGCGACGCCCACGGCAATTCGGCCTCCATCTTGAGGTGCATGTTGTAGAACAGCACGACGTCGTATTCGGCCTTCTGCTCGGGCTCGGCGAACGCCCAGTTCTCCACCATCTGATGCACCGGCTTGATGCCGTCCATTGCGGCGAACAGATCGTGGAATCGAATCGCGTCGTAGGGGTGCATGCCGACGAGAACGGCCACATTGAGCGGTTGAGATTCAACCATGGTCAGCTTCTCCGGATCTTGAAAAGCTCGGCCGGGCGCCGGATGAGCGCCGCGGCGCCATTCAGCCGCGCGGGGGTCGCGTCTTCCAGCGGTTGTGCCACCAGAAGTACTGTTCCGGCGCGCGGCGGATCGTTGATTCGACCCAGGCGTTGTAGAGCGACATGATGCGCCGCTCCTCCGCCTCGCGCGGCGCCGTCGGGTCGGGGCGGATCAATTCCCCCATCTCCAGCAGCAGCCGGCCGTCGGGCTGGCGGTAACTGGCCACGGGCTGGAGCGGCAGGTTCAGCCGGAGCGCCAGCGAGGCGGGGCCGGTCGACGTGGAGGCGACCTCGCCGAACAACGGGAGGAAGACCCCCTCGTGGCGGGCGTCCTGATCCGCCAGGATGCCGATGCAGCCGCCCTCGCGCAGGAACCGGAGCAGGGGGCGCGGGACGGCTTCGCGGGTCGAGAAGGTCCGCAGCGCGTTGCGTTCGCGCAGCCGGCGCAACCACGCGTCGGCGTACGGGTTGTGCATCGGCTTGTAGATCACGCCGCAGCGGCCGAACGTCAGCGCATACCAGGCGCCGGTCCACTCCCAGTTGCCCTGATGCGCGCAGAAGAACAGGTGGCCGTTGCCGCGCGCGAGGGCCTGGTAGCGTTCCCAATCCGCGGGCGAGACGATTACGCGCCGGCGGATTGCGTCGTGCGGCGCGCGGCTGAGCCACGCCAGTTCGAGGGCGAACAGTATTGTGTGGACGTGCAGCTCGCGGAGGATGCGCCGGCGCTGGGCTTCGCTCATCTCGGGGAACGCGCGGGCCAGATTGCGCTGGATGACGCCGCGCCGGATCGGCAGCAGCGCGTAGACGAGCGTGCCCACACCGCGGGCGAACGCCCGTTGCAGCGGCGCCGGAATGCGCCCCAGCAAACCCAGCAGACCGCTCAGTGCGGCGAACTCAAGGCGGTGCAACAGCGGGTGCCGCCGGCGGCGGCGGGGACGCTCCGCGGCGGGGCTCATCGGTCGTGTCGCGCGGCCGCCACCATGATGCAGGCGTCGTGGATCAATTCCAGACCGAGTTCATTGGCGCGCGCGATCGCCGCCGCATCGCCCGCCCCCGGCTGCATCCAGATCCGCCCGACGCCGGCCGCCGCTGCCTCATCCAATACCTGGCGGGTCACCTCCGGCGGCGTCACCATCACGGCCAGCCCGGGTGTTTGCGGGCAGGCGGCCAGGTTGGGGTAGGCCGGCTCGCCCTCGATCATTTCGGCGCGCGGGTTGATTGCATAGACGGTCCAGCCGCGGTCGCGCAGATTGCGCAGCACGATATTGCCGTATTTGGCGCGATCGGCCGACGCGCCGACGACCGCCACCGGCCGCGATTGGATGAATTCAAGGATCTTGGCTTCCATCATTCCCCCCCGACTCTCAAATCGTCTCTCGCCCCTCGTCCTCGATGGCCGCTGCGGTCGATGGCGCCGCACGCCAAAACCATTCTACCCCAGGGATCAAGGCCAAGCCGCCATTTTAGGGCAGCTGCGGCGGCAGGAAGGCGTCGTGGGGGAATTCGACGGTCTCGCCCCGCAGCAGTCGGCCGCGGTGCTCCTCCGCTTCCAGGCCGGTCACCAGGGTCAAAATCAGGTGCAGGCGGCAACCACGCAGCAGATTCATCTGCTGGGCCGACGGCGAGAGCAGAATCAGCTGCCCCCCGCGCTGGCGGAGCTCGCGGTGCAGCGCCATCAGGATGCCCAGGCCGGCGCTGTCGATGTGCTCCAGTTGGCTGGTGTCGAAGTAAACACGCTCGACGGCGGGCGCTAGCGTCTGCAGCACGCCGTTGCGGAATGCGTCGACGACGGGATGTGTCAATCGGCCCCGCAGGAGCCAGAGCTGCTCGCGGTCGAGCTGATGGACGGTTGCACGCAGCGGCTGGGAACTCGGAGAATGGGCCATGATGAGCACAAATCGCAAGCAGGCCGGCCAGGGCGCCTGTCGAACCGGACGCGCGACTTTGCGGGTAGCGTGCCGCCGACCGGGCGAAGAACGCGGGGCCCGCCGACTATTGTTTGAGATGCATCAGCTTTTCGAGCGATTCCAGATGCTTTTCCGCGCGCGCCGCGTGCTTCTCGTCCGAACGCTCGCGGCTGACTTCCAGCACCATCCGCCAGACCTCATGGGCGCGCGTATACCACTCCGGGCGCTTCTCATAGACGATGCCCAGGTTGTTCAGGGCCGACAGGTTTTTCGGATCAATATCGAGGGCCTGCTGATACGAGATGACGGCCTTGTCGTAATCGCCCTGGCGAATGTATTCGACGGCATCGCCGCAGAGCTGCTTGACGCGGGCGGCGGGGTCGTGGTCCGCGCCGATCAGCGGCTCGGTCGCCTGCGAGCCGAGCGAGCCGGGCGACGGATTGAGCGGCGCCGAGTCGCGGTTGACCTGCGGATCGATCTGCGTCAGGTTGTAGGCCGACTCACTCTCCTCCTTGCTGTCGCGCCAGACGACATACTCGTCCTTCTGCAGGTTGCCGCGAATCAGCTCGGCTTCGGAGCCGCCGCGGATTTCAAAGATCGCGTCGAGCTTGGAGACCCGGAAAATATCCTCCACCCGCTTCTGCGGCGAGAGCAGCGCCAGCCGCGTCCGGTGCTTGTTGGAGTTCATTTTCGTACCGACCAGGACGCCCAGGCCCGCGCTGTCGAGGAAACTCAGTTCCGCCAGATAGATATAGACCTGATCGACCTCGGGCGTGAACAGGCTGTTCAGGCGCGTCTTGGTATCCTGGCAGTATTTCAGCACCAGCCGGCCGCGCAGGATCACCAGCAGCTCACGGCCATGGCGGTAGGCGTCGATCTCGAATTCCTTGGGCATCGGCGAAGGCCCTTCTTCCGTCCTGGGGGTATGAACGTCAAGGCATCGCGGGCGCCCCAGCCGGCAAGGCCGCCGACGCCGCGGGGCTGGTGGTCGTATCCTCGACTTCCGTCAAAATCTGACGCACGACATCTATTGTATCGAACAATTTAGTGACCACAAGAAAAGTTGTCTCGGCCTGAATCCGCTCGGGGCGCGACTGCACGATCAGCCGGTGCAGCTCGACCATCGGGCGCTGAGCCAGCACGTTATACAAGTAATTGAAGGTATTCCGGTTGCTGCCGGTCGAAACGATCTTGATCGGAATGGCGTAACCGATTTCGTCATCCTTCGGCTTGTACGGTTCGGCATCCGGATCGGCCATGCCGCCCATCATTGAGCCATCCATGCCGGGGAACATGCCGGGCATCCCCGGGAACATGCCGGGCATGCCGGGCATCCCGCCCGGAACCGCGCCCCCCTCGCCCTCGCCCCCGGGCATGCCGGGCATCCCAGGCATACCGGGCATGCCGGGGAACATCCCCGGGAACATGCCGGGGAACATGCCGCCCATTGCCGACATGTCCATTTCCTCTTCCTCGCCTGGTTCCTTCTGGTCAACTTCATCGTCGATCTGGGCGAGCTGGACGGCGTTCATCGGCAGCGTATCGGCGGGCGAACCCATCCCCATCGGTTGCTCGCGCAGATAGGCGAACCCGCGGTGATAGACCGCGTCGACCTGCTCGATATTGTTGGCGATCGCCTTCTCCAGCAGGTCGTTGATGTTGTGGATCGTCATGTAGGCGAAGTAGAGCTTCGTCTCCTTGATCCCCTTCAGTTCCTCGTCGGGCAGGTTGATGTCGAGGATGTCGAGCAGCATCTCGCGGTTGAGCGGGGTCTGCTGGATCATGATCACCCGTTCGGCCGGCAGCCGGTCGAGGATCAGCCCGGCGACGGCGAGCCGATAGAACAGCGGGACGAACTCGCCGTAGCGGTCCAGGCCGTCGGCGTGGGCGACATTGAGCCCGACCTGCGCCAGGGCGGCGTCGTAAATCCGCCGCGCCTGAAAGTAGGCCGTGGAGTTCGGCTGCAGGTATTCCAGCGTTCCCTTGCGTTCCGAGAGCCGGCGGACGGCGTCCCACAGCGCCTCGGTCTGCATCGCGTCGGGCAGCTCAAGCGGAATATTCCAACCCGGATACGTCCGCGTGCCGGGGCCCAGGAAGTTCATCCGCGTCGTCGGGTTCTCGCGGAACGAGCGCAGGTGTTCGACTTCGGCCAGTAGCAGGTCGATCTGTTCCTGCTTGCGCTGCTGGATCAACCGCTCCAGCTCTTGATTTTTCAGGTTGCTGATCTCATCGGGGGTGGTGCCGGGCGGAGGCGGCGGGTCGAGCTGAATCGACTCGATCGTCGGCATCGTGAACGCCTCGGGTTCCTCCAGTTCCAGATCGGTGATCCCCTCGCGCAGCCGCGCCAGCATCTCGCCGACCTGCTCGTTGAACGTCCCCAACGTGTTCTCCGCCTTCTGCTGCGGCGTCAGCATCACCAGGCTCTGCAGCGTCGCGGCCTTGGTGTCGTATTCGGATTTGGCGGCGGCGACGGCGCCGGCTTGCGGACCGACGATCGCCAGATGCAGAATCAGGATGAGCACCAGGGCTCCGACCGAGCCGATGACGGCCTGTTCGCGCTTGCCCAGCGTCATGATTCAACTCCCGCCTTTCACAAGGGCGCTCCCCACGGTTCACGGGGATTGACGCACCCCCATGCCGTCGGTAGCCCGGCTTACTGTATCATAGGTTCTCGTTGCGGCGGTTGCCAAGAGTTTCTCCCCCCGCAACTCAGATCGTCCCCTCGTCTCTCGCCCTCGTGATCGAGGGACGGAAGGGACATAAGGGACAAGAGCGACAAGGGACGAAAGGGAGGGGCGGACGGCTTTCGAGAGCCCAGGACGAGCGGACGTGAGGGAGGGGCGCGGTTACGCCGCCGTCGTCCACACCTCCGCCTGCTCGCTCTCATGAATCACCGGGAACTTCAGGTTTTCGTAGACCGATTTGATCCAGACCAGCAGGATGACGCCCAGCCACACCAGTAAGGCCATTTGATACCGATCGGGATTCGCGCCGATCTGTTGATAGACCTGGCGGCCGATCTCGCTCAGGCTCGGGAAGTGCGTGCCGTCGGCCAGCGAATTGGCCAGCAGGTCCATGACCCCGATCTCGACCAGGCACCATCCGGCCAGCACCGCCGGTCCAAGGCAGACCCAAGCCACGCTCAGATAGTGGAGCAGCCCCAGCGACAGTGAAATGTCGACCGCCGCGCAGCCGCTCAGGTGATACGCGATCACCGGGATCATCAGCAGGAACAGGGCCAGCGTCAGCCAGGCGTAATTGGTGAAGATGAACCAGGCGGCGGCCAGAATCAGTCCGTCCGCCAGCAGGCAGACATACGGCATCCAGAACCGCCGGCGCGCCAGCAGGGCGTAGCCGGCCGGGATGAGCGGAGGCGCCAGCGCGACCGCCGCCGCCAGCAGGCCGTTGCCTCCCGCCGCCCGCGCCGAATAGTAAATCAGCATCGCGTTGAGCACGATCCCCGTCCCCGCCAGGACCAGCAGGAACTGCGTGGGCGTCAGCGCCTCCAGTTGCAGCATGTCCCGCAGATAGGCGGCCGCCTCGGCGCGGAACTGAATGCCGGCCATCAGCGCGAGAAACAGCGGGGTCGCCAACAGCAGGAACCGGCTGGCCAGGGCCGAGCGCCGCTTCAATTCGTTGGGATCGTGCGCGGCCCGCGAATCGAGCTTGTAGGAGGGGCCGACGTAGATATCGTCATCGGCGCCCGCGCCGGGCAGCGCCGGATCCGCGTCCAGCCGTCGTCCCAGCGGGGCGCCGCACATCGTGCAGGCGAGCGCGCCATTGGCGTTGACGGAATGACATTGGGGGCATTGCATGCTGCGTTCCAACCCGCGGGTCAGCCTGGCGGCGCCGCTTTGCGAAATCCGGCCCGGCCCGCGAAGCCGGCGCGCGCCGGTCCGGCCGGGAGGAGCGGATACTTCTCCAGCTCTCTTATCGGCGACCGCGCCGCGGGAGTTTAGGCCGCTAACCGGAGGTTCAGAATGAAGGAACTGGTGATTGGACATTTCGAGAACCGCGTCAGCGGTTCAAGATCCAAGCCGTGGGCTGAATGGCCGCCCGGCAGCCATTCAGCCCACGGTCACGATCCGTCAAATGAATATCGGCTCGATAGCGGATTTTCGAGAGCCGAGGACGAGGGACGAGAGCCGAGAGCCGAATTTTGGGTAGACCTTCGCCGGTGGAGGACGAAGACAAAGCCGAGGACGAGGGACGTGTTTCAAGGGCATTCCCTCAAGACGGCGGCGGGCCGGCATGTTAGCATGACCCGATTCGGCGCGCCGATGCCACGGAGAGACCCGCCGTTGCCCTTGCTTGAAGTCCAGGATCTGGAGGTAACCTTCGCGACCGACGCCGGGCCGCTGCGGGCGGTGGACGGCGTGAGCTTCGCCGTCGACCGCAATCGGACGCTGGGGCTGGTGGGCGAGTCGGGCTGCGGCAAATCGGTTTCGGCCCTCGCCGTCCTGCGGCTGATCCCGAACCCGCCGGGCCGGATCACGGCCGGCCGCGTGCTATGGAAGGAACGCGACCTGCTCCGGCTCCCGGCGCGCCAACTGCCGGCGATCCGCGGCGCCGAGATCGCCATGATCTTCCAGGATCCGATGACGTCGCTCAATCCGGTCTTCACCATCGAGCAGCAGCTTGGCGAGGTCCTGCGCATCCGTTTCGGGCAGGGCCGCCGTCAGGCGCGCGCGCGGGCGCGCGAGATGCTCGCCACCGTCGGCATCGCGGACCCCGACCGCCGCCTGCAGAATTACCCGCACGAGCTCTCCGGCGGCATGAAGCAGCGGATCATGATCGCGATGGCCCTGCTGGCCGAACCGGATCTGCTGATCGCCGACGAGCCGACGACGGCGCTCGACGTGACGATCCAGGCGCAGATCCTGGCGCTGATCCGCGAACTGCAGCAGCGGACCGGGATGGCGATGGTGCTGATCACGCACGATCTGGGCGTCGTCGCCGGCGTCTGCGACGAGGTCGCCGTGATGTATGCCGGCCGCATCGTCGAGCACGCGCCGTCCGCGGCGATCTTCGAGAACAGCCAGCATCCCTACACCCGCGGCCTGCTGGCCAGCATCCCGCGCAAGGGGCGGCGCAAGGAGTCGCGGCTGGCGACGATCGAGGGCGTCGTGCCGTCGCTGCTGGAGCCGCCGCCGGGCTGCCGGTTTGCCGAACGCTGTCCCCGGCGGCGCGAGCTGCCTGAAGCGGACCAGCGCCGCTGCCGGCAGGTTGATCCGGAACTGTTGCCGGTCGCCGGCACGCCGAACGCCGCGGCCTGCCATTACCCCTGCAGCGGCGAAAGACGGTAAAGGGGTATCCGCGCCACCATGCAACCGATGACCGAGCCCGCCGCGCCGCCGCCGCCCCTGCTCGATGTACGCGACCTGCGCAAGCACTACCCGGTGCGCGGCGGGCTGTTTGCAACGCAACAGGCAACGGTCAAGGCGGTCGACGGCGTCAGCCTGCGCGTCCGTCCGGGGGAAACCCTGGGCCTGGTCGGCGAATCGGGCTGCGGCAAATCGACGCTGGGGCGGACGATCCCGCGGCTGGAAGACCCGACCGCCGGCGAGGTCTACTTTGCCGGCCGCAATCTGGCCGAGGCCCGCGGCCGCGAACTGTTCGCGCTGCGCCGCCAGATCCAGATCATCTTTCAGGATCCCTATGCATCGCTCAACCCGCGGATGACCGTCGGCGAGATCGTACGCGAACCGCTGGCCGTGCATCGCCGCGGCCGGCGCGCCGACCAGCAGCGCCGTGTGGCGGAACTGCTCGAGCTGGTGGGCCTGTCGGCCGACGTGAGCGACCGCTATCCCCACGAATTCTCGGGCGGCCAGCGTCAGCGCGTCGGCATCGCGCGGGCGCTGACGCTCGAACCGAAGCTGATCATCGCCGACGAGCCGGTCTCGGCGCTCGATGTCTCGGTTCAGAGTCAGGTGCTCAACCTGCTGGTCGAGCTGCAGGAGCGGCTCGGCCTGACCTATCTCTTCATCAGCCACGATCTGTCGGTCGTCGAATACCTCAGCGATACGATCGCCGTCATGTATCTGGGCAAGATCATGGAGATCGGCCCGGCGCGCGCGGTGTTCGAGGCGCCGGCGCATCCCTACACGCGCGCGCTGATCGAGGCGATCCCCGAGCCCGATCCGCGCCGCCGGGTGCGGCACGCGCCGGTCCGCGGCGAGACGCCCAGTCCGATCAATCCGCCGTCGGGGTGCGTTTTCCACACGCGCTGTCCATATGCGGTCGAGGCGTGCCGCGGCGTCGTTCCGCCGCTCGAAGCGGTCGACCCGGCCCGGCGCGGCCAGGCGGACGCCGACGACCTCCACCGCGCCGCCTGCATCAGGAAGGACGAGATTTGAAGGGGATTTCCGAGAGCGGAAAACGAGGACGAGAGCCGAGACCCGAATACTGGAGCAGGCCGCTGGGGGCGAGCACGAGTGCCCGTGAACCTGCGGCTCAAAACGAAAAAATGGGAGGCCGTGAACGACCGGTTCGAATAGAGAAGCCTTGCCGGAATGACCGACCGGCCAGTCCCGCAACGGACGCCAGACTTCAGCCCGCTACTTCAGTGGCGGGAAACGGAATGCCCCGAGCGACAGAGTCCCGCAGGGACGGCAAAACAGCCCGAATTGATTGGAACAGCGAAGGGACGAAAATTCGAGGCGGGCCTTCGGGGGCGATCACGAGGACGAAGACGAGGGACGACTTTCAGAGTGAGGCTCAGACGTTGAACAGGACGTTGATCACGTCGCCATCGCGCACCTCGTATTGTTTCCCTTCCAGCCGCAGCTTGCCCTTCTTCTTGGCTTCGGCATACGAGCCGAGCGCGAGCAGTTCCTCCCAGCCGATCACCTCGGCGCGAATGAAGCCGCGCTCCAGGTCGGTGTGGATCGCGCCGGCGGCCTCGGGGGCGAGCGCGCCGCGGCGCACCGTCCAGGCGCGGCATTCATCCGGCCCGACGGTGAAGAACGAGATCTGGCCGAGCAACTCGTAGCACAGCCGGATGACCCGGTGGGCCGCCGGCTCGCGGATGCCCAGGTCCTCCATGAACGCGGCGCGGTCGGCCTCCTCCAGGCGCGCGATTTCCATTTCCATCTCGCCGCACAGCCGCGCCCCGTGCGTGTCGGGCCAGGCCGACGCCGGCCCCAGGTCGACGGGCGAATCCTTGCGCGCGGCCCAGCCCGCCTCGTCCTCGTTGATCAGGAACATCGTCGGCTTCATCGTCAGCAGTTGGAAGCCGCGCAGGCTTTTCGCCTGCTCCGGCGTCAGGGCGGCGGCGCGGGCGGGCCGCCCTTCCTCGAGCGCGCCCTTGACCGCCACGCACGCCGCCTGCTCGATCTCCAGCAATTCCTTCTCGCGTCCGGCCGCGCCGCGCAGGCTCTTGCCCATCCGCTCCAGCCGGTTCTCCACTTTCTTCAGGTCGCTGAGCGCCATCTCCAGGTTGATCGCCTCCAGGTCGCCGGTCACGTCGGGCGGCTGGCCGGCGGCATCGGCGAACCCGCGGATCACGACCAGCAGCGCCTCGGCGG
>MVZB01000024.1 GCA_002068205.1 candidate division BRC1 bacterium ADurb.BinA292 | reverse complement strand
CGTTCGAGCCAGTCGGCGGCGGTGCGGCGGGCCCAGTCCAGGCCGTGCCCGTGCAGGCGCAGCAACGATGCGACGAACTCGCGCCCACTGAAGGATTCGTAGAAGTGATCGTTCTGCGTGCAGTAACCGAGCACGCGCCGCAGCTCCGGATTGTTCCAGACGGGTTGACCGAGGATGCGGATCTCGCCGCGGCCGGGGCGCAGCAAGCCGCAGATCAGGTTCATCAGCGTGGATTTGCCCGAGCCGTTGGGACCGACCAGCCCCGTCAGGCCGGCGCGCAGATCGGCGGTGACGCGGTTGACGCCGAGCACCTCGCCGTACCAGCGCGAGACGTCGCGCAGCTCGATCGTGACGGGGCCGTGCGTCATGCGACGCCGCCGCGGGCTGCCCGGCGCAGGCGCCAGACGAGGATCAGCGCGCAGAGGGCGGCCAATCCGCCCCAGCTCAGCCAGGCGGCCCAGACCGGCGCCCGCGCGTCGGTGGGCAAGCCGAAGAACCAGGTCCCCAGTTCGCGCATCGCATGGAGCGGCGAGAGGACGCGAAACGCCGTGCCGAGGACTTCCGCCAGAACTCCGGCGACCATCCACGCCCCGACCGGGAAGACCAGGAGCGTCGTGGCGACATGTCGCGGGTTGCGCACGAGGGCCGACAGCGCCAGGGCGAGGAGCGTCACGCCGGCCGAGGCGGTCCAGCCGTAGAGCGTAATGGCGCGCAGCACGCCCAGATCGGCGCGCCAGAGCGTCGTGCGCCAGGTCGGATCCTCGGGCCGCACCGCCCATTGAATGAGGAACAGCAGCGCCGGCTGGACCCAGGTCAGCAGCAGGCAGAGGGACATCAGGATCGCGAATTTGCCCAGGAGGTATTCCCAACGGCTGATCGGCTTGACAAAGTACAGGACGATCGCGCGGTGATGCAGGTCACGCGCGATCAGGTCCGGGCTGAGCATGACCGCGAAGATGAAACAGAAGAAGAGTTGCAGGTCGAGCAGCAGATTAAACAGCGCCGCGTCGATCGGAAAGAGGATCCGGGCCGGGATGCCGAGCGTCTGCAGGAAGCGGTAATTGACCAGCAGATAGATGTAGCCGGCCAGGAGCAGGAACGGCATCCAGGCCATCGAAAAGACGTAGATCGCCGCCTTGCGCCCCGCCAGGTCCATATAGGCAAAGCGGGGGATCGCGAGCCAGCGCAGCAGCGGCCCGCGCCGTTTCCCCTCCCACACGCGGTATCCGAGGTCATAGACCGGCATCGGCCATCACCTCCCGCTCGCCGGCGTCGTCCTCCAGAGCTTTCAGGAATACATCCTCCAGGGTATCCTTGCGGGCGTAGTAGTGCCGGATCTGAACGCGCTGGCCGCGGGCGACTTCAAAAATGCGGCGCGGCGGCAGGTGCTCGGGCAGCACCACCTGCAACGCCTCGCGCTTGCCGAGCCGGCATTGGCAGCCCAGCTCGGACAGCGCGGCGACGAACGGATCGAGCGGACCCTTGATCCGCAGCTCGAACCGCCGTTCGTCGGTCTGCTTCATCGCGGCGATGTTCCCCGCGGCCGTCACGCGGCCCTTGTTCAGGACGACCACCTCCTCGCAGCAGGACTCGATGTCCTTCAGCAGATGGGAACTGATGATCAGGCGAGAGCCGCTGTTGCGGACCATGTCCTGAATCAGGCGCAGCATGTCGTCGCGCGCGGCCGGGTCGAGGCCGTTGGTCGGCTCATCGAGGATCAGCACGCGGGGGCCGTGGATCAGCGCCTGGGCGAGGCGCACCTTCTGCTGCATGCCGTAGCTGAAGCCCTCCATCTTGCGGTAGCGGACTTCGCCCAGGCCGACGTAGAACAGCACTTCGTGGGCGCGCTCCATCGCCGCGCCGGGGGGCAGGCCGCACAGCTCGCCCATGAACCGGAGAAAGCGGACGACGGTCATCGAGCCGAGGTAGCTCTCGTGCTCGGGCATGTAGCCGACGATCTCGCGGATGCGCTTGCCCTGGCGGCGGATGTCCAGGCCCTCGAGGCGGGCCGTGCCGCCGGCGAGCGGTTGCAGACCCAGCAGCGCGCGGATCAGCGTCGATTTGCCGGCCCCGTTCGGCCCCAGCAGGCCCAGTGCCCGGCTTTCGAGCCGCAGGCTGACCTGGTCGATCGCCTTGCGGGCGCCGTAGCGGACCGTCACGTTGTCGAGTTCGAGGAGCACGACGGCCTCCGGCGTTGGCAGCGAGGATTCCAGGCGGATGCGAAGCGCACCAAGGCAACGGCGTCTGATCCGGGCTGGCAAGTCGCGCCGGGCAAAGTCATAATCGCGCAAAAACCCCGCCGCCGCGCCGGATGAACCCCCATGAGTAAGCGTCGCTCCGCCCGTTCGCAACAGAAATCGGCCAAAGGGAAACCGGCCGCGCCGGCGGCGGCGACGCGGGCCGCCGCCGCGCCCTATGAACCGCGGCCGTGGCGGCCGCCGTGGACGGCCGTGCTGGGCCTGATCGCGGCCGCGCTCGCGCTGCGGCTCGTCACGGTCTGGTTGCTCTATCGCGGCAATCCGCTGTTTGCCTACACGATGCCGGGCTACGACCAGAACGTCTATCAGGACTGGGCGAAGGAGATCCTGGCGGGGGACTGGCTGGTGCGCAAGGGGGGGCTGTTCTACTACGCGCCGATTTACACGTATTTCGCCGGAATCGTCTACAAGATCTGTGGCGGGCAGAATTTCTGGGCGCTCCATCTGATCCAGGCGCTGATCGGCGCGCTGACCTGCGGGTTGCTGTTCCGGCTCGCCGGCACCTGGCTCGGCCGGGTCGGCGCGTGGACGGCCGGCATCGTCTGGGCCGGGCTGGCGCCGTGGCTGTTCTACGAGCAGGGCCTGCTGCACGAAGGCCTGCTGATCATGCTCTACGCCGTGACCCTCTGGTCGGCGCGAAGGATTGAGCTGGGCGCGCGCGCTCCCTGGGCGCTGGCATTTCTGGCGGGGAGCTGCATCTTTCTGGGAACGCTGGCGCGCGGCAACGCGCTGGCGCTGGCGCCGGTGCTCGCCGTCTGGCTGCTGTTCGCCCGCCCGGAGGGCTTGCGCCGGCCTGAATCGTGGGCGCGCGCGGGGTGGCCGGCCGCCGTCGCCCTGTGCGCGGGGGTCGCCCTGATGATGTTCCTGTTTCTACTGCGCAACCGCGCCGTCACCGGCGCCTGGGAAATGGGGATGAAGAACGGGACCGTGCTGTTCTACCTGGGCAATGCGGCCGACGCGATGGGCTACTTTACGGAAACGCCGCGGTTTCAGGAGGTGCACGCGCTGGCGGGCGCCGACATGAGCATCTACTGGCGCGAGTGGTTCGTTGATCTGCGCAACGCCCCCGGCCACATCTTGCTCAACCTCTTCCGCAAGGCGTACTTCTTCTTTGCCTCGCCCGACCTGGCGGACAACCTGAGCTACCCGCTCGCGCGCCGGCTCTACCCGACGATCGGCCTGAACCCGCTGCAGTGGGTCTGGCTGGTGCCGCTGGGGTTTGTCGGGGCGGCCGTCTCGCTGCGGTGGTGGCGCCGCTGGAGCCTGTTGCTGCTCTTCGCCGGGGTGTTCTCGGCGACGCTGATCATGATCCTGCCGACCGGACGCTATCGCATCCCGCTCTTCATCCCGGTGGCGATCTGGGTCGGGCTGGCGGCGGAGTGGAGTCTGCACCAGTGGCGGACGCGGCGCTACGGCCCGCTGCTGGCCGCCGGCGGCGCGTTCGCGGCGCTGGTTATTTTGCTGGGGCCGTGGTGGCGTCCGGAAGCCGCCAAGCCGCGGCTGAACGACTATGTCAATCTGACGGGCGCCGCGCTGGATCAGGGTCACGCGGACCAGGCGCGCCGGCTGCTGCGGGAGTTCGAGCGGGATTATCCGGCGCTGGCGCACCGCCTGCCGCAGCTGTCGCGGGCGCGGTTCCGCCTCGCGCGCCTGGAGGGGAATCAGGCCGAGGCCGTGCGGCTGGCGGATCAGCTCTGGGGGGCGGCGCAGCAGGCTGGGCCGGGCTTCCTGACGCCGCAGGTCGCCCAGGAAATGGCCGAGGTCTACATCGCGGCGGGCCGCCGGGAGCGGGCTTCACTGATCGCGCGCAGCCTGTATGCGGGGGAGGAAACGCGAGCGCTCGGCCAGTCGCTGCTGGAGGAATTGGGCGAATCGCCGGGGAGAGCGGCGGCGCCGTAAGGGCGCTTCGCGATTCGTCGTCGGATCTTTCCTTCGGCAAATCGGGACCGGGGCGACGTCTGGCATCCCTGACAGGATACGGGGGAGGACCGGCGAGGGCGCCGATCCCACACCGTCGGGTAGGTCGAATCCGTTGACGATCTACTGCTGGCTCCTCCGCACAAGTTCGACGATCGGGGGAGCCTTCCGGCGCGGGGCGGAGTCGATCCAGCCGATCGGCCGGCATGTTTCGCCGAGCCGCTCGGCGCGGGCCGCGACGCGGCCAGCCACATCGGGGGCGACGACCAGGATCATGCCGATCCCCATGTTGAACGCGCGGAACATCTCGGTCTCTTCGACCGGGCCCTCGCGCGCGATCAGATCGAAGATCGGCTGCGGCCGCCAGGCATCGAGGTCGATCCAGGCGCGGACGCCGGGCGGCAGGACGCGGACCAGATTGCCGGCGATGCCGCCGCCGGTGATGTGCGCCGCCGCCTTGATCGGGAACCGGCCGACGAGGTCGAGCATCGGCTTGACGTAGATCCGCGTCGGCTCGAGCAGCGCGTCGGCGAGCGTCGGGCCGCCTCGCCACGGCCGGCGGCGCAGCGCGCGCCTGGCTTGCGCCGGTTCGCCGCCGGCCAGCAGGACGCGGCGGACCAGCGAGAATCCGTTGGAATGCAGGCCGCTGGAACCCATGCCGAGGAGGACGTCGCCGCTTCGGACGCCGCGGCCGTCGATCACCCGGTCGGCCTCGACCACGCCGACGGCGAACCCGGCCAGGTCGTAGTGGCCGGGGGCGTACATGCCGGGCATTTCGGCCGTTTCACCCCCCAGCAGCGGACAGTTGGCCTGGGCGCAGCCGTCGATCACCCCCTTGAGCACGGCGCGCGCTTCGTGCTGCTTGAGCCGGCCCGTGGCGAAATAATCCAGAAAAAACAGGGGCCGCGCGCCGCAAACGACCAGGTCATTGACGACCATCGCCACCAGGTCGATGCCGACCGTCTCGTGGCGGCCGGCGAGTTGGGCGATGAGCAGCTTGGTGCCGACGCCGTCGGTCGAGGCGACCAGCCGGGGCCGGCGCAGCCCGCTGGGAAGCGAGAACAGGCCGCTGAACCCGCCGATGGCGGGGTTGACGGCCTTGAGGAAATCGACCAGTTCGTCGCCGGCGGCAATATCCACCCCGGCCTGAGCATAGGTCAGCGGGCGGGGGGTGCGGCGGGCGGAAGCGGCGGGCGCCATGGGGGAAACCTCCGGCGGCGGAATGTTGCTCGCCCTACACTACCGTCCGCCCCGGCGGCTCGCAAGGCCGACGCCGCGGGAAGACCTACACCAGCTTGCGGTCGGCCAGTTCCCTGTAGGCCTGCTCGCTCTTGTCCTCGGGGCGCTGCGTGCGCACCCACTCGATCAGTTCATCGAGTCCCTGTTCGTAGGTGATCGATGGCTCGAATCCCAGCAGCGCGCGGGCGCGGGCGATGTCGGCGTAACAATGGCGGATATCGCCGGCGCGGTATTTGCCGACGATGCGCGGCTGGAGCTGGGGATCGTCGCGGCGGTCGGGGTGCAGGCGTTCGAGGAGCAGGCGCGCCACCTGCAGGATTGAGGTCGGGCGGCCGGTGCCGATGTTGATCGCCTGATAGTCGGCCGCGTCGGAATCCATCGCGAGGACGTTGGCGCGGGCGATATCGCGGACGTGGATGAAGTCGCGCGATTGCCGGCCGTCCTCGAAGACGAGCGGGCCGCGGCCGTTCATCAAGGCGGAACTGAAAATCGCCGCGACGCCGGTGTAGGGATTGGACAGCGCCTGGCGCGGGCCGTACACGTTGAAATAACGCAGCGCCACGGCGGGGATGCCGTAGGCCAGGCCGGTCGTCAGGACCATTTCCTCCTGGTCGCGCTTATTGACGGCGTAAACCGAAGTCGGCATGAGTGGCTTAAGCTCGTCGCAGGGGACCGGCGTCGCGGGGCGATGGGTTCCCGGGACGACCGGCTCCCACTGGCCAGCCTCCATCTGGGGGATGTCGCGCAGGACGATCCGCACCGGCTCGTTCGTTTCGGGGTCGAGGTATTTCCCCTCGCCGTAGATCGACATCGAACTGGCGACGATCATCTTGCGCACGTGGTCGCGGTGGCGGCCGACGATCAGTTCGAGCAGCGTGGCCGTGCCCATCACGTTGGTGTCGGTGTAGGCGCGGATGGCGTACATCGACTGGGCGACGCCGACGGCGGCGGCCTGATGGAAGACGACCTCGATGCCGTCCAGCGCGCGGTCGAGCGCGTCGGCGTCGCGCACGTCGCCGCGGATGAATTCCACCGCCGGGTTGAGATATGCGGGGGGGCCGTCGGCGCCCGGCCCGTGCACCTGCGGGTCGAGGCTGTCCAGGACGCGCACGCGATGGCCGCGTTCGAGCAGGGCATCGACAATGTGCGAGCCGATGAAACCGGCGCCGCCGGTGACGAGAACGTGCTGGGCTGTCATCCGTTGGCCTCGCTTGCCTCAGGGCAAAGGGCTGCCCGAGGGAGGGCGTTTGAGTTGCGCGCGGATCAGCGGCGTCCGCGGCGCGAGGAGAAATCCGGCCAGGCTGGCGAAGAGGATCGGCGTCAACGCGCCGGTGCCGGTCAGCTTGGCCAGCAGGATGGCGGTGCTGATCGGCGTGCGCGTGACCGAGGCGTTGATGCCGGCCATCACGCCAACCATGGCCAGGGCGGGGTTGATCTGCCCCGGCAGCACCAGAATCGCCAGTTTGCCCAGGCAGGCCCCGATGAAGAACAGCGGGATGATGATGCCGCCGCGCCAGCCGCCGGCGATCGTGACACTGATCGCGATCATTTTCAAAAGAATGAGCGCGCCCAGGGCGGGGACGGTCAACGGCTCGGTGACGACGCGGGCGACTTCGTCGTGACCAAAGAAGCGGGTCAGCGGCATGACGAAGGCAATCGTCCCCAGCAGCAGGCCGGCAAAGCCGGTTTTCAGGAAGAACGGGCCGGGGATGCGCTCGAACGTGCGGCCGATGCCGCGAAACACGGTGACAAACAGCCAGCCGCAGGCGGCGCCGAGGAAGCCGAAGAGCAGGATCAGCCCGAAGTCGGCGATTTCGTTGGCCGTCAATAATGGAAAGACCCAGGTGGGGCCAAAGCCGAGGTGGGTGACGGCGGCGAAAACGACGTAGCCCGAGCAACTGGCGATGACCGCCGGCAGCAGCGCCTCGAAATACTCGACGACGTGCTGGTGGTGGAGGATTTCGAGGGCGAAGATCGCGCCGCCGAGCGGGGCGCCGAACAGCGCGGTGAAGCCGGCCGCCATCCCCGCGATTGAGAGGGTGCGCAGCGCCTCGCCGCGCAGCCCAAGGCGATCGGCGAACCACGTGCCGAACGAGCCGGTGACCTGGACCATCGGCGCCTCGGGACCGGCGCTGCCGCCGCTGGCGATGCTGAGCAGCGAGGAGAGGATCATCGACGGATTGTTGCGGACATCAAGCCGCCCGCCGCGGAAGTGGATGTTGTCGACAATGAGGGAAATTTCACCCGGATCGCCAAGCCGGGTGATGATCCAGCCGATCGCCAGCCCCGCCGCCGGCATCAGCAGCAGCAGGCCCCAGCCGCTGATCCGCTGGGAGCCTTCCAGAAGCAGATAGAGAACGTTCCAGTAAAGGCCGGCGAAGACGCCGCCGGCCAGGCCGACGATCATCCACAGGACCAGGTGGGGCGTCTTCTTGCGGCCGGCGGCCACCAGTTCACGAGCCGTCACGGGCGGCGCTCCCGGGCGTCGCGGCCGCCGGCCGTCCCGTAGCGCAGCCGCGCCATCCGCCAGAGCGTTTTCAGGTAGGCGAGCGCAAACCGGACCAGCTTGGCGTGGCTGCGCCCATGCTTCCGGGGGCGGTAATGAAAGGGGACTTCGGCGACCGCGTGCCCCTGCACGTAGAGCTTGATCAAGACTTCCTCCAGAACATCGAAATCATGGGCCGTTGTTTCGGTCCGTTCCATCACGGCGCGGCGGTAAAGTCGGAAGCCGCTGGAGATGTCATGGACCGGGATGCGGAGAATCCGCGTGTAGACAAAGTTGAGGATGCGGCTCAGGACGGAGCGGAACGGCGCCATGTCGGCCTTCCCGCCGGCGACGTAGCGCGAGGCGATGACGATGTCGGCGCGGCGGCGGGCCTGCCACAACTGCTCGAAGAATTCCGGCTCGTGCGAAAGGTCCGAGTCCATCGTGATGATGAATTCGCCGCGCGCGTGGGCGAAGCCGGTCCGCAGCGCCGCGCCGTAGGTGTGGCCTCCCTCGCGGATGGCGACGGCGCCGGCCTGCTCGGCCTCCTCGCAGGTGCCGTCGGTCGAACCGCCGTCGATCGCCAGGATTTCGTGCGAGACGCCCATCCCGTCGAGCATCGCGCGCGCCCGGCGGACCAGTTCGCCGATATTTCCCGCCTCGTTCAGCGTCGGGATGACGACGGTGATATCGACCGCGCCGGTCCGCGTCATCAGTCGCTCCACCGCGGCAATCGAGGGCTGTTCACGGAGCGACGGCATGGCGGCCTCCGTCGCGCGATTCGTCGGACAGCTTTTCGACCCACAGGTCCCCCAGGATCAGGTAGTTCAACCCCGACCGGCGCATCACGTCGAGGGCTTCGGCCGGCGTGTTCACGATCGGGTAGCCGTGCAGATTGAAGGAGGTATTGAGCAGGCCGCCGATGCCGGTGCGCGCCTCAAACGCCTTCAACAAGCGATGATACTCCGGATTCCACGCCGGTTCCATGATCTGAGGCCGGACGGTCCGGTCGCTCGGATGGGTGCCGGCGGCGATGTCGGCCCAGCGGTCGGTCGTGTCGAACGTCAGGATCATGTAGGGGGCGCGGAGGCGCTTGGGGTTGACGAGGTAATCATCGGCGCGCTCGGCCAGCAGCGAGCAGGCGAACGGCATCCAGAAATCGCGGCTCTTGATCATCGCGTTGATGCGCCGGACGACCTCGGGGCGGGCGGGGTTGGCGAGGATCGAACGGTTGCCGAGCGCGCGGGCGCCGAATTCGGCGCGGCCGGCGTAGCGCGCCACCACCTCGCCGCGCTCGAGGAACGCGGCGGCGTGCGCGGCAAGGTCCGCCGGCCGGCTCCAGCGGAAATGCGCGCCCTGCGCGGCGAGCGCCGCCTCGATCTCGGCCGGTGCAGGGGCGGCGCCCCAGTAGATCGGCCCCAGCGGCTCGGGCCGCGGCGCGTCGGGCGCCGCCATCCCCGCGTAGGCGGCCCAGGCCGCGCCCATCGTGTTGGTTTCGTCGCCGCAGGAGGGAAAGATGAACAGGTCGTCGACTTCGGGCAACTGGGCGATCACCTGGTTCGCCTTGACGTTCATGAAGATCCCGCCCGAGAGCGCGACGCGGCGCAGGCCGGTCGCCGCGACGCAGCGGCGCACCCATTCGGCCAGCAGCCGCTCGACCCAGCGCTGCATCCCGCCGCAGATCGCGTCGAACCGGCGCAGGTCGAGCATCGCTTTCAGGTAATCGTAGCTGTAATAGGCATTGGGGACGCCCGGCCGGCGGCGCCACGCCAGCGGCTGGTTGGGGTCCCACTCCAGCAGGCGCTCGAAGAGCCGCGCCACCTCCTCGGCCGCCTGTTCCCCGGCGTAGGGCGCCATGCCCATCAGCTTGTATTCGTGCTCGTTGGGGACCATTCCGAGCAGCGTGGTGACGACCAGGTAGATCAGCGCGGGGGAATGGGACTCATGCACCTGGGCGATGCGGCGCAGACCGCCGCGGCCGTCCTCGTTGGCGACGTTGACGGTGGCGCACAGGTCGTCGCCCGCGCCGTCGCAGGTCAGCACCAGGACGGGCCCATCGCGCCAGGGGCAGCCCCACCAGGCGGCCTCGGCGTGGCAGCGATGGTGCTCGATCCAGGCCAGGCGCTGGGGGTCGATGCCGGCGGCGCGCGCTTCGGCCTCGCGGTCGGCGCGCCGGCGCCGGCGCCAGAGGGCGAGCAGCGGCGTTTTGCGCGCGAGCCGGCGCAACGCACGCGCCGGATGCAGGTCGCCGCCGCGCCGGGTGTCCTGGATCAGCCGCGCCCGGTCGCGGTGGACCGGCTGATGATGGCCGTTCATGGCGACGGCGTGAATGTCGCGCAACGTCAGTCCGCGCGATTCGAGCAGCCAGTGGACCGCGCGCGCCGGGAAGACGTCGTGATTCTTGATCCGCGTCAGGCGTTCTTCCTGCAGGGCCGCGACGATCCGGCCGTCCTCAAGCAGGCAGGCCGCCGCGTTATGACCGTCGTGGATCCCCAGGATGAACATGAAAAAGCCGCTCGGGGTGGGATGGCCCGGGCCCGCCGGTGCAGGTCGGAGCGCACCCCAGTAGATCACAAACTCAACAACAAGAGCAAGCCGGGGCCCGGAATGAGTGCGACAGCGGAAGATTACGAGTTGCTTACGAAGCTGCGGTTCACAACGAGGGAACAGAATCCGCAGGTTTTCGAGAGCCGAGGACGCGGGACGAGAGCCGAGAGCCGAATTTTGGGGTAGACCTTCGGAGCGACCACGAGGACGAGGACGAGGAACTATTTTTGGAGTAGGCTTTTCACGACGCCTTCGGTATCACGCTGAAAGGATGAATATGGCCTGTTTCCATCCTTGATGTCCCTGATGTCCTTTATGTCCCGGCCCAACGAGTTGACTCAATAACGGTTCTACGGTAAAAAGGGGGGGCCCACGGGGCGGTTGAATCCGGCTGGGGCCCGATCATGCGCCGGGGCCCAAACCGCCTGGCTCCGCCGCGGGTCATCTCCCATCAGCGGATCGCGCTGAAGCCTCCCCGCCCGGTCCAGTCCATCTCGCAGGATTTTGCCCATGCCCCCCAAGTACTACATGCCGGAACCGACCCGCCCGATCCAGTGGTTCCGGCACAAATATATCGAGAAGCTGGAGCCGGTCCCCGAAGTCCCGAAAAACGTCCAGATCCAGACGATCTCGGGCTGCAATGCCAGTTGCGTTTTCTGCCCCAACAAGAAGACCGACCTGCAGATTCCATTTGCGAACCGGATGGACTGGGATCTGTATCGCAGCATCATCGATCAGATCAGCGAGATGGGGGTCCGCCGGATTTCGCCGTATCTGATGAACGAGCCGATGCTCGACCCGGAATTTCCCAAGCGCGTCGAATACATTACCCGCAAAAAGAAGCCGTGGCAGTTCAGCAAGATCAACTCGCACGGGGGCTTGCTGACCGAGCGGATGGCCAAGGGGATTCTGGATGCGGGCCTGGACCGCGTGAATTTTTCGGTCCAGGGGCTCGATCCGGTGATCTATGAAGACGTGATGAAGCTGCCGCTGCAGAAGACGCTCGACAACATCGACCGGCTGCTGGAGCTCAAACGCGCGGGCAATTACAAGAAGCCGCGCATCCGCGTCTGCATGCTGATGACGAAGTACATCGAGCCGCAGATGGACAAAATCCAGGAGTACTGGGGCAGCCGCGGCGTCAAGATCAACATCAATCAGCTTGAGAACCGCGGCAAGCACAAGGCGATCAAGAGCGACGAGATCGCCGTGCGCCAGTTGCAGAACTACGACTGGTGCAGCCGGATGTTCGAGCAGATGTACATCCTCTACGACGGCCGGATGGTCATGTGCTGCGCCGACTGGGAGCAGACCGGCGTGATGGGGGACGCCTCCAAGAAGCCGCTGCGCGAGATCTGGCACGACGAGGTCTACACGCGCTATCGGCGGAATTTCCTGCGTGGCCGCGTCCAGGGGACAATCTGCGACGGCTGCACCAAAGACGGCGCCGGCGACGAATACGACGACTGATCGGCGCGGCGGCGAGCCTCACCTTCCTCTCAGCATCCAAAGCCATATCCGACGGATTTCGCCCGGGTCGCCCGCACCCGCGGGGCGCGCCGCGGCTGAGTTCGGCATCGCAGTTGCTTGAGCCCCCGACAGGGGGCCGGCGCCGTGACGCGGCAGAAATACATCGCCTATCGGATCGAGTCGCTCTACGGCGTCGAGGATGCCCCGTTCCGCCGCGCGATGGGCAATCTGCTGGGGCCGCCGCTGGTGGCAGGCAACCGGCTGACGGAGCTGTGCAACGGCGACCAGATCTTTCCCGCGATGCTGGCGGCGATCGCCGGGGCGCGCGAAACGATCACGTTCGAAACCTATATTTACTGGTCCGGGGAAATTGGCCGCCGGTTCGCCGAGGCACTCGCCGAACGCGCCCACGCGGGCGTCCGCGTCCATGTGATCCTCGACTGGTTCGGCGCCAGGATCGAGAGCACCTACATCGACCAGATGGAGCGGGCCGGCGTCCAGATCGTCAAGTATCACCCGCTGCGCTGGTTCAACCTGAGCCGCCTGAACTATCGCACGCACCGCAAGCTGCTCGTCATCGACGGCCGGATCGGCTTCACCGGCGGGGTCGGCATTGCCGACGAATGGACCGGCGACGCGCAGGATCCCGACCACTGGCGCGACATGCACTATCAATTGGAGGGGCCGGCGGTCGCCCAGCTCCAGGCGGCGTTCATGGACAACTGGATCAAGACCTCGGACCAGGTGCTCCACGGCGACGCGTATTTCAAGCCGGCCGAACCGGCGGGCGACGCCTGCTGCCAGGTCTTCAAGAGTTCGCCCAACGAGGGGAGCAGCAGTGTCCGGCTGATGTACCTGTTCTCGCTGGCCGCGGCGCGGCGCCACGTGCGGATTGCAAACAGCTATTTCGTTCCGGATGAGCACGCCCAGCAGGAACTGGTCCGGGCGCGCGAGCGGGGGGTGGCCGTGGACATCATTCTGCCCGGAGGAACGATCGACTACGAGGCCGTCCGGCGCGCGTCGCGCGCGAACTGGGGGCCGCTGCTCGAAGCCGGCGTCCGCATCTGGGAATACCAGCCGACGATGTATCACTGCAAGGTGATGATCGTGGATGACTGCTGGGTCTCGGTCGGTTCGACGAATCTGGACAACCGCTCGTTCCGGCTGAATGATGAGGCGAATCTCAACATTCATGATCGGGAGTTCGCCGCGCGGCAGGTCGAGATCTTCGAGCGCGACCGGGAGCGGAGCCGCGAAGTGAGTCTGGAGGAGTGGCGGCGGCGGCCGCTGCGCGAGAAGGCGCTGGAGCATTTTCTCAATCTTTTCCGGTCGCAACTATGAGCATTGCCGGCCGCGCGCGGCGCTGACGAAATGGCCTGTGAATTGCTTTTGTTGAACGGCAGGATCCGCGCCATTGCACGGATTCGGGTTTCAGCTTTGCGCCCTCCCCTGGCCCGGGGGTTTTGCCCATGGGAAGGCGGACACGAACGGCGATTATGGAATGACAACGACATCCCGTTATACCGCCAATCGAATTGGTATTGGGATTATAGGACACGCGATGGCGTGATTTTGCAAGACGACAACAGCCTGGGTCGACTGATCGGGGAGGCCGGCGCGCGGCGATGGCACCGACGCCGGCTGGCCCGCGAATTGCTCCCTTCTCAGGCAGCGCGGACGGACGGCGAAGGCAACGCCGGAATTTCCCTCCAATGCGTCATCCTGACCGTGAATCCGATTCTTGCAGGAGGCACAACACGATGAGAACGATGTGGAAGGCATGGGGCTTGGCCGCGATCCTGGCGCTGGGCGCGGTTCCGGCCGCTTTCGCCGAGGAAGGCCCGAGCGGCATCGATATCCGCCGCGACACGGGGACCCGATCCGACTCTAGCGGCGGGACGCGGCCCGACCGCGATCCGAGCCGGCTTGATCGCGACTCGTTCATCGTCCGCGACCGCGATACCCGCCTTCGATCCGATGATCCGGACCGGCGCGGGTCAAGGCATGACGAGCTGGAGCTGGGGGGCGAGGGGACCCGGGCGCAACGCTATTTCGACCGCGACCGAGATCGCGACGACGATGGCGCGCGCTTCGACCGGTCGGATCGCGACTGGGAACGCCGCTTGCGTTCGGACCATCGCCGCGGCTGGGTCGAACACTATGAGTTCTATACTCGCGATTACGATCGTTACGACTGGTATGACAATGATGATCGCTGGGACCGCGACTCGAATTGGTATTGGGAATATCGAACGCGTGACCGCGTCAACGTGCGGGAGAACGCATTCTGGAATCAAGCCGCAACGAGCCGATAATTATTAACATTTTTGAAAATTCGGCCATATGAAACTGGCCGACGTTAAAGGAGGTAAGAATCATGCTTACCACAATCACCAGACCCTTCCTGGCGGCCCTGTTCGGAATGGGCCTGGTTCTGCCGGCGACGGCGATGCCGCCGGCGCAAGACCTCAACGGCAGCAAGCCGCTGGTGGGCACCGAACGGATCGTCTTCGAGACGGGACCGTCGGGCGAGTGGCATCAGGTTGAGGGCTCATCGAAGGTCGACACCGACCGTGGGTACGCAGTGGAGCGCGAGCCGATCCGGTCGCGCGAGCCGGTCGTCCTCGGCCTGCCGGCCAGCTCCACGATCTCCGATCTGAGCGAACCCGAAAAGGAGCGGATCATCAAAGAGAATGAAGAGCTGACCACGCGCGAGGAATTCCGCGCGCGCGAGGAAGGGCTCACCTACGATGCGTCGCCCCCCAGCCCCGCCAACGAGCTCTACTATCCGATCGACGGCCACATTACTCGGATCATGAAGGTCGAGTATCCTGGCGTGTCGGAAGAGCATATTCTGGCCGAAGTGGATACCGCCAAGAGCAGCCAGGGGCGGGTTGAACTCGGGCCGGCCAGCAAGGTCGCCCATCTGAACCTGAAAGAGGGCGATTCGATCTACGTCGAAGGCCGTCCGGGACGGCTGAACGGCCAACCGGTGATGATCGCCCAGACGGTGAAGGCGAACGGTGAAGTGATCAAGATCGAACGCGAAATGCGCACCTCGCTGCACCAGGTCGATGGGAGCATCGAGGGCCTGCGCACCGTCCGCTATCAGGGTCAGGATGGCGACCATCTCATCGCCCGGGTCGATCTGAAGGGACGCGGAATGGAGACGGTGGACCTCGGTCCCGCCGACCAGTTGCGCGACCTGGAGTTGTCCGAGGGCGACCTGATCGGCCTGTCGGTTTATCCGGGCCGGATCAATGGCGACGCGGCCCTGATCGCCTGGAAGGTGGAGAAGGGCGACCGTTCGGTGGAGATCGAACGAAAGCGCTGAGGGCCCGTTGCAATCCAGGCGGACTCATTACCATCCCGGCGGCAAGGCCCGCCGGGATTTTTTTATCCGGTCGAGGGCGCCGCTAATCCACGACCGCCAGATTGTCGCGGTGGATCACTTCGGGGTAGTCCAGTTCGCCGAGGATCTCGCGGATCTGCGGGGTGCGTTTGCCTTTGATCCGGTCCAGTTCCTCGGCGGAATAATTGGTCAGGCCCTTGGCCACGCGCGCGCCCGCTTCGTCGTGCACCTCGACCAGATCGCCGCGTTCGAACTGGCCGCGGACGGCGCGCACGCCAGCCGCCAGCAGGCTCTTCTTGCCGACGCGCAGGGCCTCGACGGCGCCGGCGTCGATGACGATGCAGCGTCCGGTGGCGCGGCGGCCGAACGCGAGCCAGCGGGGCTTGCCGCGCAACCGGTGCCCGACCCGCGGGACGAAGTAAGTGCCGGGAAATCGCCCCGAAACGATCTCCTCGACGATGCCGGCCCGCTTGCCGGGGGCGATCACGGCATGCACGCCCGCCTGGCTCGCCATGTGCAGCGCCTTGAGCTTGCTCTGCATGCCGCCGGTCCCCATCGCCGACCGCGTCCGGTCGGCCAGCCCCAGCACGTCGTCCACCGATTCGACGACGTCGATGCGCCGGCCGGCGGCGTGGCGGCCCTTGCGCTTGCGGCCGCGCGCGCCGGCGTCGGTGGGATCCGCTTCGGCCTCGTGCAGCCCATCGACGATCGAGAGGATGATGAGCATGTCGGCGCCCATCTTGATCGCGACGACGGCCGACAGCTCGTCGTTATCGCCGAACTGCAATTCGTCGATCGTGACGGTGTCATTCTCGTTGATCACCGGGACGGCGCCCAGTTCGAGCAGGCGTTCCAGCGTGTAGCGGGCGTTCAGATAGCGGCGGCGATCCTCCATGTCGTCGCGGGTGAGCAGGATCTGCGCGGCGCGCAGATCGCGCGCGTTGAACAGGGTTTTGTAGGCGTGCATCAGGCCGACCTGGCCGATCGCCGCCAGGGCCTGCCGGTCCGGGATCGTGCGGGCGGTAAAATCGGGGAAGGCGCGCCGACCCATGCCGATCGCGCCGGAGGAGACGAGGATGACGTCCACGCCCTGGCGGCGCAGGTTGGCGACCGAATCGGCCAGGGCGCCCAGCGTGACCAAGTCGAGCTGGTGGCCTTCGCCGGCGACGACGGCCGAACCCAGCTTGATGACCACCTTGCGCAGGTCGATCCCGCGGCCGGTCCCTTGTATGTTGTCGATATGGATCATCTGGACATCGCGCGTCGGTCTCACCCGGGCGGCCATCGATCGGGCCTGTGGGGCGGGCGACGGTCGCGCGCCGTCCCCTGTCTTAGCCGGTCGGCGGGGTGTCGTCAATCCCCGCTTCGATCAGGTTCGACGGGCGGGGCTGCGGCGAGATGCGGCCGGCGCGGATCGTCCCAGATCATGCCCATGCGATCGAGTTGCTCGATCAGGAGGGCTTTGAGGCGATCCAGGCCCTCGCCGGTCTCGGCCGAGATCGCCGCCACCGGCTTGCCGGTCTCCCGCAGGACGGCCAGCCAGGCCTGGCGGAGGCGTTCGGGCAGCAGGTCGATCTTGGTCAGGACGATGATTTCCGGCTTGCGGCTCAGTTCCTCGCTGTAGGCCTCCAGTTCGCGGCGCACGAGCTGGTAGGCCGCGCGCACGCCGTCGCGGCCCAGTTCGGCCATCTCCGCCTCGTCCTCGGGCCGCAGGTCGGGCAGGAGCTGGCAGTCCTCCGGGGGCGCCACCAGGTGAATCAGCAGGGCGGTCCGCTCGATGTGTCGCAGGAAGCGGTCGCCCAGGCCGGCGCCGCGCCAGGCCCCTTCGATCAGGCCAGGGATGTCGGCCAGCGTCACGCGGCGCGCCACGTCGACCTCCATCACGCCCAGGTTCGGATGGAGCGTGGTGAAGGGGAAGGGGGCGATGCGCGGGGTGGCGCGCGTCAGGCTGGCCAGCAGGGTGGACTTGCCGGCGTTGGGGAGGCCGATCAGGCCGCCCTGGGCGATCAGTTTCAGTTCCAGTCGGAGGCTGCGCTCCTGGCCGGGCTGGCCCCGTTTGGCCTTGCGCGGGGCCTGGTTGGTCGGCGTGGCGTAATGCTGGTTGCCGGCGCCGCCGGCGCCGCCGGCCGCCGCCAGGAAGCGCTGGCCGGCCTCCACCAGGTCGGCCAGTTCGTTGCCGTCCTCATCGAGAACGACCGTCCCCAGGGGGACCTCCACGGTGATGTCGTCGCCGGCGCGCCCGGTCATATTCTTGCCGAGGCCGTGGCCGCCCGCGCCGGCCTTCAGGCTGGGGCGTAACTTCAGATCAATCAAGGTGGCAAGTTCAGTGGAAGCGACGAACCAGACATTGCCGCCGGGGCCGCCGTCGCCGCCGTCGGGCCCGCCGTGGGGGACGTATTTCTCGCGGCGGAAGGAGATCGCGCCGTTGCCGCCGTCGCCCCCCTTGACATAAACGCGGACGCTATCGACAAAAGATTGGCTCATCGTTCGCTCGATGCATAGAATGCCAGCGACCATGGCCGCCGGCGCTGAAAGCCAGCGCGCGGCGACGGGCCGGCGCAGACTGGCCTCATTGTGCCAGCAGGGCGCCGCCGCGTGCAAGTTGTCGGCATGAACCGATGTCCGGCTGAGGGATTTCTTCGCGTATCCGACCACGCATGGCTGATCCCCTGCACCTCAAGCGCTTGCGCGATTCCGTCGACAAGTCCACCGGCCGAAAGGACTGGCTGTTGTTCAAACTGCGGGCCAAATGGATCGACCTGTCGACCGCCGATCTCTCCGCCTTGAAACTGCGCGATTACGACCTGAGCGAACTGAACATGTCGACGGCGATTTTTCGCGGCGCCGAGCTGATCAACTGCGACCTGTCGGACAGCATTCTGAGTTTCAGCGATTTCCGGCGGGCCAACCTGCGCAATTCCTGCTTCGACCGCGCCGACCTGCGCTCGGCCAACCTGCAGGAGGCCGAGATGGTCGATACGTGCCTGGAGGGCGCCAATCTGTCGCAGGCGCGGCTCAGCGGCTGTAACCTGGTCGGCGCGGACCTCTCCGGCTCGAACCTGACCGAAGCCGACCTGCGGGGCGCGGTGTTGAAATTCGCCCGCCTGACCGGCGCCGTCGTCGATGGGGCCGACGTAACCGACGCCGATCTGACCGGCGCGGTGCTGGACGATGAGGCGCCGGCGCAGATGCTCAATTTCCAATCGGCGATCATCGACGACCGCAAGTATCGCGAGATGCGCTGCCGGCTGATTGGTGAGAAGCGGCCGCGCGTCATCGCCGATCCGGATCAGATCCTGCGCGGAGAGCAGCCGGCGGCCCCGACGGAAGAAGAAGAGGACCGGATCGAGCATACGCATCAGATCCCGCTGCGCGCGGTGGAGCCCGACCTCACCACGGCGGAGGGGTGCTGCGCGGTGCTGGAGATCGAACCGGGCGCTGGCCACGAAGAGATCACGCGCGCCTTCCGCCGCAAGGCCAAGCTGTTTCACCCCGACAAGGTGCGCCACCTGCGTCCGCGGCTGCAGGAACTGGCCGGCGAGGAATTCATGCGGCTGCGCAAGGCCTACGAGTTCCTGACCCGGCGGGCGACGACGCGCAAGATCGCGCGCAACATCCACTGGCCGCCCGGCATGGAGCGCAACCGGTCGCCCTACGACTATTCGATCGGGGAATATGAGGCGCTGGCGGCACTCAACGGGGACAACGCCGACATCCTTTACAACCTGGCCTGGAAATACTTTGAGGCGGGGAGGATGGCCGAGGCCTGGCGCGGGTTCGAGCGCGTGCTGAGCATCAACCCCAATGACGATGACGCGCATTATAATTTGATGATCATCCGACTCTACCGCGAACTGCTGCAGATCCCGGTGGAATTGACCTGAGGGCAAGCGGAGCGCGCGGGAAATGTGCCTGCCGCCGCATGAATCGACAGTGAAGCGAGGGAATCCCAGATGACGGATCGTGTGCTCAAGGTGGCCGTTCTGGCCGGCGACGGGATCGGCCAGGAGGTCATCCCCGAGACGCTCAAGGTGCTGGAGGCGGCCACCCGCGGGCGCGGCGTGCGGTTCGAGTGGCGCGAGTGCCTGGTCGGCGGCGCGTCGATCGACGCGCACGGGCTGCCGCTGACCGACGAGGTGCTGGAGACCTGCCGCCGGAGCGACGCCATCCTGCTGGGGGCGGCCGGGGGTCCCAAGTGGGACGATCAACCGCTCGCCCTGCGCCCGGAGAAGGCCGTGCTCTCCATCCGCAAGACTTTCGGACTGTTTGCCAACCTGCGGCCGATCTGGCTGCCCGAATGCCTGCGCCACCGGACGCCGCTGCGCCCCGATCTGCTGGAGGGGGGCGTCGACATGCTGATCGTTCGCGAGCTGAATTTCGGGCTGTATTTCGGCGAGCGCGGCCGCCGGCCCGGACCCGAAGGGGACATCGAAGCCTACGATACGTGCGTCTATTCGGAAAAGGCGGTCGAGCAGGTGGCGCGGGTGGCGTTCGACGCGGCCGGGCGGCGCCGCAAGCGGCTGATGTCGCTCGACAAGTCCAACGTCCTGGAGACCTCGCGGCTGTGGCGCGAGGTGGTCATCCGCGTCGGCGCGGACTACCCCGACATCGAATTGCGCCACCAGCTCATCGATTCGGCAACGATGGTGGTGGTTCAGCGGCCGACCGAGCTGGACGTGATCCTGGCGAACAACGAATTCGGCGACATCATCAGCGACGAGGCGTCGGTCCTGGGCGGATCGCTGGGGATGATCCCGTCGGCGGCGATCGGGCCGCGGCCGCCGTTCTTCTATGAGCCGATCAGCGGTTCGGCGCCCGATATCGCCGGGCAGGGGATCGCCAACCCGATCGGCGCGATCCTCTCCGGCGCGCTGATGCTGCGCTATTCGTTTGAGATGGAGGAGGCGGCCGCCGCGATCGAGCAGGCCGTCCGGCGGGCGCTCGAGGCCGGCCACCGCACCCGCGACATCGCCGACCGCAACGAGAAATCGATCGGCACCCAGGAGATGACCCGGCGGATCATCGAAGCCTTGTGAGCGGGGGGAGCTGCGGAAAGCCTGCGGACCACGATTTTCGATTGGCGCGGGCGAGTGCTTCGGATTGAATGAAGCGGATTGGCAACCCGCCGCGCCCAATCCAGCCTGAGGAGCGCCCGACCGTGCCGCAGCCCGAGCCCGTCTCGCCGGCCGATCTGGACCGTCTGTTTGCGGCGGCGCGTGAGGCGGCCGTGGCGGCCTACGCGCCGTACTCGCACTTTGCGGTGGGGGCGGCGGTGCTCGACGACCAGGGGCGGCTGTTCGCCGGCTGCAACGTGGAAAATGTTTCGTTCGGCTTGACGATCTGCGCCGAGCGCCATGCCGTCGGCGCGGCGGTGCTGGCGGGCGCGCGCAAGCTGCTCGCGGCGGCAGTCTACACGCCGACGGCGGTGCCGACGTCGCCCTGCGGCGCGTGCCGCCAGGTGCTGGCCGAGTTCGGCCCCACGATGACGGTCTACCTGTTCTGCGACGGAACCGCGCCGCGGCGCCATGCCTTGCGCGACCTGCTACCGGAGAGCTTCGGCGCGGGCGAGAGCGGCTTCAGCGCCGGCTAGGGCCCGGACGCCGGCAGCAACACCCTCGGGAACCGCCAGCCAGCTCCGCCCCGATCCAGATGGGAATACGCCGATGCCCGCTTCATCCGACCGCGTCCTCAAGCACTTCCAGGCGATCAGCCGCATCCCCCGCCCTTCGGGCCGCGAGGAAGCGGTGATGCGGATGCTGGAGGATTGGGCCGGTGGGCACGGCTTCGCGGTCCGCCGCGACGCCAGGGGCAACCGGGTCATCGCCGTTCCGGCCTCGCCGGGGATGGCGGCCCGGGCCACCGTCGTGCTGCAAGGGCACGTCGACATGGTCTGCGAGAAAACGCCCGAATCGGCGCAAAATTTCCTGACCGATCCGATCAGCCTGCGCCAGGAGCGCGATGAGGACGGCGAGGAATGGCTCAGCGCGACCGACACGACGCTCGGCGCCGACAACGGCATCGCCGTCGCGATGATGATGGCGCTGGCCGAGGACCCCGCCGCCATCCATCCACCGCTCGAGCTCCTGCTGACGGTGGAGGAGGAGACCGGACTGATCGGCGCGGGGGCGCTGGAGCCGTCAATCGTCAGCGGGCGCATCCTGCTCAACCTGGACAGCGAGGAGGAGGGGGTCTTCACGATCGGTTGCGCGGGGGGGCGGAGCACATCGATCCGGCTGCCGTTGGCGCGCGAGGCCGAGCCGGGGCCGGGCGAGCTCTACGCGCTGCGCGTGGGCGGCCTGCGCGGCGGTCACTCGGGCGTGGACATCCATCTGGGGCGCGCCAATGCGCTCAAGCTGCTGGCCGAAGCGTGGAGCGCGCTGGCCGGGGCGGCGCCGGCGCGGCTGGTCTCCGTCGATGGCGGCTCGGCCGACAACGCCATCCCGCGCGATGCCCGCGCCGTCGTGCGGCTCGTGGCCGACCGGCTGAACGATGCCCGGCACGTGATCGCCACGCAGCAGGAGCGGATGCGGCGCGAGTACGGCGACCGCGATCCGGAGACCACACTCAGCCTGGAGCCCGTCTCTCAGGAGGTGACGGGGCATCCGCTGACGGCCGACTGCGCGGAACGGCTGCGCGTGCTGCTGGGCGAGT
>MVZB01000023.1 GCA_002068205.1 candidate division BRC1 bacterium ADurb.BinA292 | reverse complement strand
CCGCCTCCTTGCGCCAACGCAGCCGGCTGAAATTCCACAGCCCGACCAATCCGATGCCCCCCGCCACCGCATACAGCGGTCCGAGCCACTGCTCGGAGTGCTCGAGCGCCTGCCCCGCCAGAAACGAATAGGCTCCGATCGCGAGCATCTGCGCGGACACCAGCATCGACATGACCCAGGAGCGGATCGCCGGCCGGTAGTTCGTCTTGATCAGGGCCGAGAGCGCGCTGACCACCGGCGCCCGGCTCAACTGCATCAGCATCACGATCACGGCGAAATAGGCGTCCATCGACGGGCGGACGGGCAGCAGCAGAAACGACAGGCAGAACGCGATGCAGTTGGGCCAGAGCACCCAGCCCAATTTGTCGGAGCGCTGCACCCGATTGGAAAAGACGACCGCCAGGATGTTGCCGGCATGGAACGTCGCCGCCAGCACCGGGACCCAGTAATCGGTCTGGAACGTCTTGGTCATCAGGAACGGGGCGTAGGTCACCATCATCAGTTGCGGCGCGCTGGACAGGGCCAGGACGAAGTGCGCCGGCAACGTCTGGCGCCCCGACGGCGAGAGCTGGCGCAGACGATCTGTGATGAAGGAAACCAAGTTGATGCGCCCTGGGGACGCCGGTTCCATCCCCCACGGTGACGAGTCGGTTTGGCCGTGATTAAACCATGCCGCCCGCCCGATTGTCAAAAGCCGGCGGGCGGGTTGGCGGGGCGGTCGAAACCGCCGTGCGGGGGCGGCGAGGGACGCCATGACGCACAGGGAGTGGGGAATTCCAATGGGGAGTCTTTGTCAATTGCCAATACCAAGCATCGTTCGAGCTTCTTGAATTAAATTCGATATTGTTTCGAATTCCGAGATTCGTATTTCGAATTTTCGTCCTCCCCCTCTTGCTGTCCTGCTCCATTCTTTCCAAACTTCTTCGCCGATTTCCGCCGTTCGCGCTATCATGGCGCGGTCGGGCATCCACGTTGCGGACCCTGCCGCCCGCAAATCCAGATTACCCCGGGGGAAACCCACATGTTCCAGCCTCCGCACCGCTTCATCGGGGCCATCCTGCTCGTCGTCGCGCTCGGCGGCGCGGCGGCCTGCCAGCGCGCCTACTACAGCGTGATGGAACGCTTCGGCGTCCCCAAGCGGGAGATTCTGGTCAATCGCGTCGTCGAGGCGCGCGACGCGCAGGAGGAAGCCCGGGAGCAGTTTCAGTCCGCGCTGGAGCGATTCCAGACGGTCCTGGGCTTTGACGGCGGCGAGCTGGAGGATAAATACAACGCGCTCAACGCCGAGCTCAAACGCAGCGAATCGCGCGCGAGCGCGGTGCATGATCGGATCGATGCGGTGCGCGACGTGGCCGGCGCCCTGTTCGCCGAGTGGGAGGATGAACTGGACCAATATGAGAACGCCGACCTGCGCCGCCGCAGCGAACGCCAGTTGAAGGAGACCCGCGACCGCTATCAGCAATTGATCACGGCGATGGAGCGGGCCGAATCGCGGATCGAGCCCGTTCTCAAGCCGCTGCGCGATCAGGTCCTGTTCCTCAAGCACAACCTCAACGCGCGCGCGATCGCCTCGCTGCAGGAGGACCTGGGCGAGATTCAGACCGACGTCGACGCGCTGATCCGCGAACTGGAGCGCGCGATCGCCGAGGCCGACGCGTTCATCCAGCAGATGGAGACGGCCGAGTAAAGGTCATCGCCGCGGGGTCGGCGGGCGAACGCAGCGCCCTGGGGAGAACGCGAACGATGACGCGCCGCGCGTCCTGGGAACTCGACCCCCGCGATCTGCCGCCGCGCCAGCTACGCGCGCGAGCCGTCGCTTGGCAACCCCCCCGAGAATGCCTTTTACCGCCTCAGCACACTGCAGCGCGAGCGCGTGCGCTGGGCGACGTATCATGGCGCGACCCCCTGGCTCCTGCTGGTGGTCCTCGCCCTCCTCTGCAATGTGGTGGGGATGATTCACTTGATCGGCCTGCGGCTTGTCTCGCTGCGCAAATTGAATCTGACCGGCGAGCCGCAACTGTTCGGGCTGCGCCGCGCCGTGCTGAACGACCTGCTGCTGACCGAGCTGACCCCGCACGATTTCGCGGTCGGCTACTGGGGCCAGCAACTGAACGGTCGGGCGGTCCGGCGGAGCCGGGTCATCCTCGGCGTTTCGCAGTTTGTCACGGGATCGGTGTTTCTCGGCGTATTGCTGCTGGCGCCGCCCGACGGCGGCCGCGAGGTCTGGCTGGAATGCATCAGCGTCGCCGCGGCAATCGTCGGGTGGCAGGCCGGCGTCGCGCGGTATGAACCGTGGAGCAGCCTGCCGCGCCTGACCCGCCGCGTGCAGCAGCAGCGGCGGCTGTTCGGCACGACGCAGCGCGAGCGGATCACCAGCCTGCTCGCCTCGGAAGCGGCGATCTACATTGCGCTGCTGGCGGTCGGGCTGTTCGTCCTGCCGCACGTGCTGCTGGTGCTGGCCGGGATCCTGGTCGGCGCCAAACTGCATGTGCTGCTGACCCACCCGCTCGGACCGCCGGCGTGGGCGGTTGCCGGCGAGCTGCTCGGGATGCGCGAGGGTTGGCGCCGGGCCAAGTCGGCGCCGCGGCTGCTGCAACGCATCGAATGGGATTTTCATTACATTTTCTATTTTCATCGGTGGGGCGAGGACGAGGTCGCCGCCCGCGAGGCGCCGG
Source organism: candidate division BRC1 bacterium ADurb.BinA292 (assembly GCA_002068205.1). Lineage (GTDB taxonomy): Bacteria > Sumerlaeota > Sumerlaeia > MVZB01 > MVZB01 > MVZB01. The sequence goes on along the minus strand of MVZB01000023.1, from coordinate 19,543 downwards.
GGTCCGCGCCCGCCCCCGCCGCGCGCGCCGAATCAGTTCCCGACCGCTACCGCGCGCCAAAATCGCCGATTCGCGCCGACGCCCAGACTCCGCCCGAAAAATCCGAAGCCTGAATGAGGAAGGGGTCCGCCCGCGCTACTCGCTCTCTTCGTCGAGGATCAGCGCCGGCGCGGGATGATCCGGATGGCGAATCGATTCGACCATCTCGCGGATCGCCCGCGGCGGGGCGGCGGTCAGTCGCGACACGACGAGTGTCACCACCACGTTGAGCACCATGCCGACTGCGCCGATGCCCTCGGCCGAGATTCCGAAGAACCAGTTGCCGAACCATGGCTGGTCCGTGCCGAAGATCTTGTGCGCCTGCGTCCCGGTGATGTAGATCACCACGAACGAGAGCCCGACGATCATCCCCCAGATGGCCCCGGTCCGGTTCGTGCGCGAATCGAAGATGCCCAGAATGATGATCGGGAAGAAGCTGGCCGCCGCCAGGCCGAACGCGAATGCGACGACCTGCGCCACGAATCCCATCGGATTGATGCCGAAGTAGCCGGCGACGATGACCGCCAGGACGACGCAGATGCGGCCGACCATCACGCGCTGCCCCTCACTTGCCGTCGGCCGGATCAGTCGGTAGTAGATGTCGTGTGCGATCGAGCTGGAGATGACCAGCAGCAGGCCGGAGGCGGTCGAGAGGGCCGCGGCCAGGCCGCCGGCCGCGACCAGCGCGATGACCCAGGCGGGCAGCCGCGCGACTTCCGGCGTCGACAGGACGATGATATCGGCCGAGAAGTAAACTTCATTGGCCGTGGCCGGATTCGGCTGCGCGAGGTTCAGATCGCCGTCGGTGCGCAGGAAGGCGTCGCCCGGCGCGATCTGAATCCGCCCGTCGCCGTTCTTGTCGACGTATTTCAGGAGCTGCGTCTTTTCCCAGCTCGCCACCCACTCGAGCTGCTCGATCTCCTCGATCGTCTTGCCGTTGAGCGAGGCCAGCAGGTTATAACGGGCAAACGTGGCGAGGGCCGGCGCCGTCGTGTAGAGCAGCGCGATGAAGAGCAGCGCCCAGCCGGCGCTCCAACGCGCCGCCCGGACGTTGGGCACCGTGTAGAACCGCACGATGACGTGCGGCAGCCCGGCCGTGCCGACCATCAGCGCCACCGTGATGCACAACACGTCTAGCAGCGACTTGTCGCGGAACGGTTCGGTGTATTCCTTGAAACCGAGATCCACCTGGATCTGATTGAGTTTTTCGGTCAGATCGCTGAAGACGAACGCGAGCTGCGGAATCGGCTGGCCGGTCAGTTTGAGCGCCAGCGCCGAGGAGGGAATCAGGAACGCGAGGATCAGCACGCCGTATTGCGCCACCTGCGTCCAGGTGATCCCCTTCATGCCGCCGAGCACGGCGAAGAACGCGACGATGACCATGCCGATCACGACGCCGACATTGATCGGGACTTCGAGGAACCGGCTGAAGACGATGCCGACGCCGCGCATCTGACCGGCAACATAGGTCATCGAGATGAACAGCGCCGCAATCACCGCCACCACGCGCGCGGTATCGGAGTAATAGCGGTCGCCGACAAAATCGGGGACGGTATACTTGCCGAATTTGCGCAGATAGGGCGCCAGCAGCAGGGCCAGCAGGACGTAGCCGCCGGTCCAGCCCATCAGATAGATCGAGCCGTCGTAGCCCATGACCGAAATCAGGCCGGCCATCGAGATAAACGAGGCGGCGCTCATCCAGTCGGCCGCCGTGGCGGCGCCGTTGGCGATGGCCGGCACGCCGCGGCCGGCGACGTAGAAGCCCGAACTCTCGCGCACCCGCGCCCACCAGCCAATGTAGAGGTAAAACATGAAGGTGACGGTGACGAGGACGTAGGTCCACACCTGAACGGCGGAAAGGTCGGTCATGGCACTCCCCTGGATGGCGTCGGGCGGCGGTCCGGCCCCGGCTGGTCAGTGTGCCTGGGGCGGCGGCGTGGGATCGGCGTCCACATCGAGGCGGAACTTGTGATCGAGCCGGTCCATCCGCCAGGCGTAAAAGAAGATGAGCAGGACGAAGACGTAGATTGAGCCCTGCTGGGCGAAGAAGAACCCAAGCGGCAGGCCGCCGAGCTGGATCGCATTAAGCTGACGGACGAACAGGATGCCGGCGCCGAGCGAGACGAGGGCCCAGATCGCCAGCAGCGTCCAGATCAGGCGCTGATTGGCGCGCCAGTAGGGGTCAAGCAGGTGACGGTGCTTGTCGTTGGGCGACGGGGTGGAGGTCTCGGATCGAGGATTGGCCATGCAGATCGCTCCTGGCGCATCCGGCGGGCGGCGCGTGAACTGGGCGAGGTGGATCAGGTCGTGCGGTTGCCGGGCCGGGGCGCGTGAGATCAGAGCGGACGGGCCGGGGACCGCGGCGCCTGGAAATGATTCCCCATATTGAGGTCAGGATTCTAGCCCGCCCGCCCGAAAAGGCAACGAGTTTCTTGGGTATCCGCGAACTAACGGCAGGTTGAGATCTAGAATGCGCTCTGCAGGCTGAAATGGAAGAAGCGCGTCTCGTCGTCGCCGTGGCTGACGATCGGCGCCGCCAGATCAAGCCCCACCTGGACATTGCGCATGTCGAAGCGCAGACCGGTGCCGAGCGACACGCGCGGCACCTGCCAACTGACCGGACTGTCGCCCAGCGTCCCGACATCCACAAAGAGCAGCCCCGAAATCGGATCGACGATCGGGTAATGCAGTTCGTTTTTCACGAGGATTTTGGCCCCGCCGCCGACCGGGATGTCGTCGTCGTCGCCGTCGAAATACCCGGCGCCGCGGTAGGCAAAGCCGCGCATGTCGGTGTTGCCGCCCAGGAAATAGCGTTCGTGAATCGGGACGAGGTCGGCCGAAAACGGCATCAAGCCGGCCATCATCGCCAGGCGCCACGTCATCCGCTCGCGGACGGGGCGATACTGATCGCGCTCGGCTTCGAGCTTGACCAGCGGACCACCGGCATAGCCGATCTCGGCGCCGGCCGCCTGGATGTAGCCCTCACGCGGGCGCTCGCCGACCGGTTCGCGCGTATCTTCGATGAATTTGAGCCGCCCCGTCAGCACCGCGTACGATCGATCCAGCTCGTCCTCCAGGTCGTCGTCGTGCTCGCGCTCGTTCAGGTCGACGCCCTCGAGCCGGCCGCGGACATACATCGTCCAGTCGCTCGCTTCGAGCGGGTGCGCCCATTCGGTGTGAAACCCGGCGACGTTGGCGCGATAGCCCGGCCGGCCCATGCTCTCGTAGAACAGCCGGTAGGCCATCGAGTCGCGCGTTTCCTTGAAATGGCGGTCCAGATAGGTGATCGACAGTTCGCTTTCGCGTGTGCCGAGCCGGCCGTTGAAACCAAAGACGTCGGCGCGGCCGCCGACGTTGCGCTCGTTGAACGCCGCGTAAACGAACGCGCCGGCGGCATCGCCGAATCCGACGCCGCCGCTGATCGAGCCGGTGGTCGACTCGCGCAGGCTGAGCACCAGGTCGTGGACGCCCGGTTCGGCGGTCGCCTCATTGCGCGCGTTGACGTTCTCGAAGATCCCCCAGCGGCTCAGCCGGCGGACCGTTTCGCGTTCGAGGCGCTTGTTGTAAACCTCGCCCGGCTCCAGCAGGACTTCCCGCAGGATGACCGAGTTTTTCACCGGGGGCGCCATCCGGTCGTACCAGCCGCGGAACCAGCTTGGTTCCTCGTCCTCGGCCAACGGGGGACGCTCGACCCGGACGCGGCCGACGTAAATCCGCGACTTCTCGTCGACGTCGATCACCATGTTCAGGACCTGGTTTTCAGTGTCGTACTGATATTCGGGGGTGATCTCGGTCGTCAGCAGGCCGTGGTTGTAGTACAACGCGCTCAGTTCATCGAGCGCCTTGGCGAACCGGCGGGCATCGAACAGTTCGCCCTTGAGCGGCTCGAACGGGGCGGCGACCTCGGCATGGCTGAACAGGCGCGCGCCGCGGACGCGCGCGTCGCCGAACGTGTAGCGCACGCCCTCGTTGACCTGAATCACGGGCGAGACGACTGGAATCTTGCCGCCGGTGCGTTCGACGAACATCCCGCGCTGCACGACCGCATCAAAGTAACCGTGCGCGGCGTAAAAATCGCGCAGCCGGTCCAAGTCCTCCGCGAACGTTTCCTCATCATAGTAATTCTTGACGATCAGGACCGAGCCCTTGGTCTGGAGCATCCCCTTGAGGCGGAAGTCGCTGAAGGCGTCATTGCCCTCGATCAGCACGTCGTCGACGAGGACCTGGCGCCCCTCGTCGAGGACGATCTGCAGATCCGCCTGCGGGATCGGCGCGCCGTCGCCGGTCTGCTCGGCCGGCTGGTCGATCAGATTGAGCGTGACGCGCGCCTGCGGCATGCCGAGCGCCTTGTATTCGTTGCGCAACGCGCGGCGAATGCGATCGAGCGTCGCGGCGTCGAGCAGGCTGCCCCGCTCCATCCCGACCAGCCGTTCAATCCGTTCGGTCTTAAGCTTCTGATTGCCGACGACTTGCAGTTCGCGGAAGCGGGGGAATTCGCTGACGGTAAAGACGACGTCCAGACCACCGCCGGGCGTCGTCTCGGTCTGGACATTGACCGTGCGAAAGATCTTGCCCAGTTCCTCGATGTCCTCGCGCATCTCGACCGGATCGTAAACCTGGCCGGGCTGAGTCTGGAGGCGGGGGAGAATCTGCTCGGGGCGGTAGCCGGCCAGGCCGTCGATCCGCACCGCGTCGACGCGCGCGCCCTCGCCCTGCGCCAAGGCGGCGGCCGCGGTCATGATCGCGAGCGTCCAGCCGAACAACAGCGCCCGGAAGGGCAGGCGGGGAGGGCAGCGGCGGCGGGCGCTCGCGCGGCGGAACTCAGACATGCAGGCCACTTTCCTCAAGCGTTGGAACCGGCCAGGAACGGCGGTCCCGGGCATGCGGCGCACAAGCCAAATGGTTTACTTGCCCCCGCCGGTGCTTGCAAGGGAAAACGCCGACAACGCCGCGCTGATCGAGCCCCTGGCGGTCATAAAATCGGGATAACGCAACGCATGGTGGGGATGACGAAACGCACGATTGGACACGGAGCGGGAATGGCGAGCGACGCCTGACTGCCAACTTCTTCCTTGTCCCCCCGCGGCGCCTTCTCTCCCTAAATTCCTTCCGTTCCTCGTCCCCGCCTCAATCGGCTTGCCAACGGTCCCCGCCGTGCAATAATCGGGGGACCTGACCGCGCTCCGGCAATCCGCCCCCTGGGAACCGCGCATGGCTCGTTTGCTTGTCGCCGGCATCGGCCCGTTGCCCCCCGAACAACCCGGCCGGCTGTTTGCTCCGGGGCTGAGGATCTGGGGCATTGCGCGGGAACTGGCGCGCGCCGGCCACGCCGTCCGGCTGGCGCGGGGCCGGTTCGGCGACGGCGCCGCCGGCGAGGCCGCGCTGTTCGACCTGGAGCCCGCCGCCGGCGCGCCCCGCGGCCCGGCGGAACTCCCGCCGATGCGCACCCGTCGCGTCGCCGAGGGGGGCTGGCCGCAACTGCTGGCCCACGAGGCGACGCAGTTCAATGCGACGGCCGCCGTCGGTTCCACCGACGTCATGAACCATGCCCTGGCGGCCACCGGCTTGCCGCTGCCGATCTGGATGGATTACTTCGGCGATCCGATGGCCGAACGCCAGATGCTGGCGCTGGCGCACGGGTCGGATCAAGGGCTGGCCGATCAATGGGCGCTGGTCGCGCCGGCGCTGGCGCGGGCCGATCGTCTGTCGGGCTGCAGCCGCGAGCAGTGTGCGGCGCTGCGCGGCCAGCTTGCCGCCGTCGGGCGTCTGGGGCGGCTCACCGCCACCGAACCGCTCGTGCATGAGATTCCCCCCTGGATCGAGCCCGTCGGCGATTACGTGGAGGGCGCGCGGCCGGCGGAGCGCCTGTTGCGCGGCGTCGTCATCCCCGAAGATTCATTCCTCGTCGTGCAGACCGGCGGCTTCAACACCTGGCTGGATGTCAAGTCGTTGTTCTCCACCCTGGAACGGGTCATGGCGGACGAGCCGCGGCTGCATTTTGCCGCCACCGGCGGGCCGATCGCCGGCCACCATGAGTCGGGGTTCGAGTGGTTCCAGGCAGCCGTCGGGGCCAGCCCCCATGCCGACCGGTTTCATCTGCTGGGCTGGCGGCCGCTGGCCGACGTGCCGCGGCTGCTGGCCGAGGCCGACCTGGCGATCAATCTCGACCTGCCCTGCATTGAAGGCCGCCACGGCACGCGTAACCGCCTGCTGGACTGGCTGCTGGCGGAACTGCCGGTCATCTCCACGCCCGGGTGTGAGCTGGCTGAGGAACTGGGCCAGGCGGGCTACCTGCTGCTGACGCCCCATGGGGCGGCGGACCGGGCGGCGGCGGCGATCCGCAAGGTGATGGCCGGCGCGGAGGAGTTTCGCCAGGCCGCGACGCGCGGCGCGCACTACCTGCGCGAGGTCCACGCCCCGGAGCGCTGCCTGGCGCCGCTGCTGGCGTGGGCGGCCGAGCCCAAACCGGCATCCGATTTGCATCTGTGGCGGCGGGGGACCGCCGCGCCCTCGGCGTTGCACGCCGCCGCCGTCGATGCCGCCGCGCTGGCTTGCCGGCTCGCGGCCGAACAGGCGCAGCGGCTCCGGCTCGAACAAGAGCTGGCCGAACTGAAGGGTTCGCGGCTGATCCAGTGGGCGCTGCGCCTGCGCCGCGGCGGCCCGTCCCGCCCCCGGGCGTGGTAGCCCCCAGGGGCGCCGTCTATTGTGAAATTGCCGGTTGCGGTATCGCGGAATGCCGTTGCCGGATCGGCGGGACCCGGCCCATCCGGATCAATCAAACACTGGCAGACAAAGGAAAAGCCCCTTGCCTCGCCCGATTTGCGGCATCTACCTCACGAACGAACAGGTCAATGCGCTGTGCCTGCGCCCGACGCGCAAGGGTCTGGCCTTGACGGGCGCGGATGCCGCTCCCCTGCCCGAGGGGGATGACGACGCGCTGGGATCCGCGCTCAAGCCGCTGGTCAAGTCGCTGGGGCTCGCCGGCGCCGAGGCCCATATCTGCCTCCCCAAGCAGCAGGCGATCCTGCGCGACGTGACGCTCCCCTCGACGCAGCCCGACGAACTGTCGCAGATGGTGCGCTACGAGGCGGAGCGCCACATCCCGTTCCACGCCGACCGCCATTGCGTCGGCTATCACGTGATGAAATCGCGCGGCATCGAGGGCTCCGAGGTGCTGATCGCCGCCGTCGACGGGCCGGTGGTCGAACGGGCCCTGTCCGGCGTGGCCGAGGCCGGCCTGCGTGTGCGCGGCGTCACGCTCTCCTCGGTCGCGCTGATGAACAGCCTGCTCCACGTCCGGCGCGAGTGGATGGAGGGCAAGACGATCGCGCTGCTGTGCCTGGGACTCGACACGGTCGACCTGGCCCTCGTGCACCAGAACAACCTGATCTACGCCCGCTCGGTCGTGATGGATCTGCGCAGCGTGCTGAAATCATGGCTGGGGCTGGACCCGGCGACGCCCGACCGCGAGGTTGAGATTGAGAAACTGGCCACCGCCTGCCGGATGATCGACTGCCTGGACCTGGAAGCGCAGTACAGCGAGAGCAAGTCGGTCGCCCGCGAGGACCATGTCGCGCTGGTCCGGGGCTGGCTGAACCGCCTCGTGCAGGAACTGCAGCGGACCTACGATTTCGCCCGCCGCGAGATGAAATGCCCGCAGATCACCGCCGTCGTGCTGACCGGCGAGGGCGCGCTATTGCGCAATATCGAGCGCTACCTCTACGTCAACCTCAACGTCGAGATCCAGACGCTCAATCCGGTGGGGGAACTGACGCGCAGCCTGAAGAAGAAGATGCCGTTCGACGGGCTGGAGTTCGTGATCCCGTGCGGGGCCGCCCTGACCGACGAGATGACCGGCGGCTACCGGATCGACCTGACCCCGCGGGAGTTCTACCGGCGGATGGCACGCCGCCAGACGCTGCGCCAGCTCAGCCTGACCGGCGTTCTGGCGGCGATCACGCTCGTCCTCGGCGTGCTCAGTCTGTTCCATCTGCGCGAGATTCAGGCCCGCGAGCTGAAGGACTACCAGGACGCCAACCGCCAATTGCGCCCCGCGGTCAACGAGCTGGAGGAAAAACGGACGAAGCTGGGGATCATCCAGGGGTTCCTCAACCCGCGCAATTCCGCGCTCAACGTGCTGCTGACGATTAACCGCACGCCGGGGATCGCCTCGCGCGTCCGGCTGACGCGGGTGGTATTTGAAAAGGGCGAGACCGTCACGATCGAAGGGACGGCCAAGACGGTCCCCGACATCACGACGTTTGCCGGCGATCTGCGCCAGTCCGGCCAGTTCGCGTCGGTGACGATCCCGCGGCAGGAACCGCGCGAGTTGCGCAACCTGGGCGAGACCGTCTGGAATTTCTCGATTGAAGCGCCGTTGCTGTCCGATGCCGGAGGCGACCGATGAATCGCCGCGAACGGATCCTGCTCATCGTCACAGTGCTGATCGTCGCGCCGCTGCTGATCTATCATTTCTTCCTGGCCGATTGGCTGGAGGGGATGGCGGGCCAGGCCGGGGGGGATCTGTCGGTCGAACGCGCCCGGTTCGCCTCGAACATCGCCACGCTGGCCGACCGGCGGCAGATCGAGACCGCCTACAGCCGGATTGACTTCAGCCAGTCCCAGCCGCTGCCCGGTCAGAATGCGACCGAACACTTCCTCAATGAACTCTACGGCCTGCTGACCGAGGAATTTCAGATCATGAATCCCCGGATTGAAAAGGCGCGGCCGCAGGCGATTCCGGATGTGCCGGAGTACTATTTCGTGGAGCTGGAAGTCACCGTCGAGGGGAGCCCGGAGGAGATGCTGCGCCTGCTGGTCAACATGGAAAACCGGGGGGTGCTGATCAAGAGCCTGACGATCGACACGCGGAGCGGCGGAGGTTTCGGGCGCGACGACGAGCTGGTCAACCTGACGGTTGAAGTCGCCCGGCTGGTCAAGCATACCGAGGAGTCGATGAAGATGATGCGGGGTTTCGGGTCCTTTTGATCGGGGCTGGCATCGACGGGATGATCGCCATGGACTCGATGGACGAGGGACAAGAGGGACGTCCATTGACTGGATGATGGCCGGGCTGGGCATGCCGGCTTCCCGCACAGCCTTGACGCTTCCGGGCCGGGCGCGCTAATCTCAACTTGTATGTCATCTGGACCGGAGCGCTCGTTCGGCGGCCCCCCTCCGCCCTCTCCGGCCACAACCCCAGGAGCTGTCAACATGGCGAGCGATAAGGTTCTGCACCTGACCGATGAATCCTTCGACACGACCGTAAACAACCCCGATGTCCCCGTGCTGGTTGATTTCTGGGCCGACTGGTGCGGACCGTGCCGCCGGATCGCCCCCATGATCGACGAACTGGCCGACGAATACGCCGGCCGGCTGACCGTCGCCAAGGTCAATATCGATGAGCATCAGGGCGCGGCCACGCAGTGCGGCGTCCAGTCCATCCCCACGCTGATCCTGTTCAAGGGGGGGCAGATCGCCGAGCGGATCGTCGGCGCCGTGCCCAAGGCGATCTTGACCGAGGCAATCGACAAGATCCTCTGACGCCCGGCGGACCCTCACCAGTCTGGAGCGGAGGGGTGCGCGACGCCCCTCTTCTCATCTTCAACGCCGTGGCCTGCGCGCTTCATGTCACTGCCGCCCCTGCTCGAACACGACGCCGATCCCGATCCCATCGCCCAGTTCAGCCGCTGGTATGCCGAAGTGGAGGCCGCCGGCCAGGCCGAACCGACCGTGATGACGCTGGCCACGGCCACGCCCGAGGGCGTGCCGTCGGCCCGGATGGTGCTGCTGAAGCACGCCGGCCCCGATGGTTTTGACTTCTATACCAATTATGACAGTCGCAAAGCGGCGGAGCTGGCGGCCAACCCGCGCGTGGCGCTTGTCTTCTGGTGGGAACGCCTGCGGCGCCAGGTCCGGGTTGAAGGGATGGTGGTTCGGCTGCCGTCGGCGGCATCGGCCGCTTACTTCGCGACCCGGCCGCGCGGCAGCCGGATCGGCGCGTGGGCTTCGCCGCAGAGCCGCGTCCTGGCCGGCCGGGCCGAGTTGGAGCGGCGCGTCGCCGAGATCGAGCAACGCTTCGCCGGACAGGATGTGCCCCTTCCCCCGTTCTGGGGCGGCTACCGGGTCCATCCGTGGATCATGGAATTCTGGCAGGAGCGCGGCGACCGGCTGCATGACCGCCTGCGCTACCGCCGCGAGGGGGACGGCTGGGTGATGGAACGGCTGGCGCCGTAGCGCCACGGGGGGGAGGGACGCGGCGCGCCCGCCGTGCTACCCCGCCGCCTGCTCCGCCGCGCCGTCCAGTTTCAGAATCCGCGCCGCGTCCTCGGGCGGGAACGGGTTGATGTAGAAGCCCGTCCCCCACTCGAAACCGGCCGGCTGGCTGAGTTTCGGAATGATTTCCATGTGCCAGTGGTAATAGCCGTTCTCGGTCTCGCGCAGCGGCGTCGTGTGCAGGATCCAGTTGAACGCGGGATCGTCGAGGACATTCTTCAGCCGCGACATCGTCTCCTTGAGCACCTTGGCGAATTCCGTCACTTCGTTCTTCTGAATGTCGTGGAAGAACGAGGTGTGCTCCTTCGGCATGATGCTGCATTCGAACGGAAACCGCGAGGCGTAAGGCAGGAAGGCGATGAACAGTTCGTTTTCGGCCACCAGGCGCATCTGATCCTTTTTTTCCTGGTCGATCATGTCGCAGAAGACGCAGCGCTCCTTGTAGTCGAAATAGCGCTGCGCGCCGTCGATTTCCTCCTGCACGCGCTTGGGGACGATCGGCGTGGCAATGATCTGCGAGTGGGGATGATCGATCGAGGCGCCCGCCTCGCGCAGGTGATTCTTGAAGATCATCACGTATTCCAGCCGCGGGTCCTTGCGCATCTCGACCGTCCGGTCGCGGTAGGCCCAGATGATCTCCTCGACCATCTTGACTTCCATGTCGCCGACATGTTCATCGTGGCGGGGGGTTTCGATCACGACCTCGTGCATGCCCATGCCGTTGATCCGGTCGTACATGCCGTCGCCCGAGCGCTTGACCGGCTCGCCGCTGACCAGCGCCGGGAACTTGTTGGGCACCACGCGCAGCCACCAGCCGGCCTCGTTGTGGTCGGTGCCCGGCTGGCGGTAGGCCAGCACTTCGGGCGGCGTCATGTGCTCCCGCCGCGGACAGAAGGGACATTCTTCATTCGAATGGGTCGGTTGGCGTTTGACGGGGAAGGCGGCGGGGCGCTTGGCGCGCTCGGTGGCGATGATCACCCACCGGCCCGTGACAGGGTCTTTGCGGAATTCAGGCATGGTCCGTTCGGCTTTCCGGAAAACACAGGTTGCACGGGAGGCGGGCGCCGGTTGGGGCTGACAGCGCATCCCGCGAGGCCGGGAGGGTGCCCTGAAACAATTATTAAAGAGGGGCCGGCCAGGGGTGTCAACACGGATGAACACTCACGACCGGGGGCGCGCGGTTGGCCTCGGGAGCTTTCGGGGAAGGAACACGGAAGGGACCGAAGAAACGGAAAGCGGGAGCCGAATTCCTGGGAGGGCCGCCGGGGCCATCGGCGCCGGCAGAAAAAAACCGGCCACGCCACGGTGGCCGGTCTGCATCCGGCAGAAAAGGGAGGATCGTCGGCTGTCGGGCCGTCCGCGCCGGCCGCCCGTTTTTAGTGCGCATTCCTCCGGCGGGGGAACGGCTCCATCGACAGCCAACGATTGGACCGCGCGGCGGCGTGCACGGTTTGGCCGGAACGGCCGCCCCGCTCCTACAGCGGCGTCACGAACGGCTCAGGCCCCCACCGGCAACGCCGCCGTGATACGTTCAACGACTTTCTCCGGCGTGAAGCCGAAGTGCTCGGCCAGCGCCTTCTCCGGCGCCGACATGCCGAACTGATCGATGCCGATCGCCAGGCCGTCCGCGCCGATATACTTGTGCCAGCCGAGCGTCGCGGCCGCCTCCAGGCTGACCCGCAGGCCGACCTCGCCCCCCAGCACCGCTTCACGATAGGCCGCGTCCTGCGCCTCGAACCGTTCCCAGCACGGCATCGAGACAACGCGCACGCTGCGCCCCTGTTGCTCCAGCAACGCGGCGGCCCGCATCGCCAGCCCGACCTCCGACCCGGTCGCCGCGATCAGCACGTCGCAGCGCCCGCCCGGCTCGCCCTTGAGCACATAGCCGCCGCGGGCAACGCCCTCGCGCGCCCGGCTGCGCGTCGCCTCGCCCTGGCTCTCGATCCCCTGGCGGCTCAGGATGAACGCCACCGGCCCGTCGCACTTCCAGGCCTCGATCCACATTGCCTTGAGCTCGTTCTCGTCGCACGGCCGGAAGACCGTCAGATTCGGCATCGCGCGCAGCGCGGCCAGCTGCTCGATCGGCTGGTGCGTCGGCCCGTCCTCCCCCAGGAAGATCGAATCGTGCGTGAACTGGAAGAAGACCCGGGCCTTCATCAGCGCCGCCACGCGGATGGCATTGCGCATGTAATCGGAGAACGTGAAGAACGTCCCGCAGAGCGGTTGGACCATGCCGTGGAGCCACATGCCGTAGTTGGCCGCCGCCATGGCGAATTCGCGCACGCCGAACTTGATGTTGCGCTGCGTCCAGTCCGCGCGCGTCACGAACTGGCTGGACTTGATGTTGGTCAGGTCCGAACAGGACAGATCGGCCGACCCGGTCACGAAAAACGGCGCCAGCTCGGCGACTTTGGCGATCAACTGCTGGCCCTGGGCGCGCGTCGCCTTGTTCGGCGCGACGTCGAGGTTCCAGATCGCGTCCGCATAGTCGGCCGGCAGTTCGCCGTTCGCGCACGTCTCCCACAGCTTCGCTTTTTCGGGATCCTGCATCAGCGCGGCGAGCTTCTCGTTCCAGGCTTTTTCATAAGCGGCAAACTGCGCCTGGCGGCTCTTGAAGAACTCGCGGACCTCGGTCGGGATGTGGAACGCCTCGTCGGGCCAGCCCAGGGCCTTCTTGGTGGCGGCCAGTTCCTCGGCGCCCAGTTTCGCGCCGTGGCTGGCGCTCGTCCCCTGCTTGTTGGGCGCCCCCTTGCCGATGATCGTCTTGGCGATGATCAGCGTCGGCCGGGTGTTTTCGTCCCAGGCGGTGGCGAACGCCTTCTTGATCTCATCGAAGTCGTGGCCGTTGATCCGCAGCACGTTGAAGCCGTAGGCCTCGTAGCGGCGGGCGGTGTCCTCGCTCATCGCTTCGGCCAGCGGGCCGTCCAGGCAGATGTCGTTGGAGTCGTAGATGATGATGAGATTCTCGAGGCCGAGGTGGCCGGCGAGGCTCCCGGCCTCGCTGGTGATCCCTTCCATCATGCAGCCATCGCCGGCCAGGGCGACGATTTTGGCGCTGAACAGCTCGGCGCCGAAGCGCGCGCGCAGCCACTTCTGGGCGATCGCCATGCCGGTCGCCGCCGCCACGCCCTGGCCGAGCGGTCCGGTGGTCGTCTCCACCCCCGGCGCATGCGCCTCGTGCTCGGGATGGCCCGGCGTGCGCGAGCCGAGCTGGCGGAAATTCTTCAGCTCGTCGAGGGACAACGCGTAGCCCGACAGGTGGAGCAGCGAATAGAGGAACATCGAGCCATGGCCGGCCGACAGGACGAATCGGTCGCGCCCCATCCACCCCGGGTTCCTGGGATTGTGGCGCAGGGCATAGGCATAAAGGTAAGCGCCGAGCTCCGCGCAGCCCATCGGCAGCCCGGGATGCCCCGAGGCCGCCTTCTCAACAGCCTCGGCCGAAAGGACGCGGACCGTGTCGGCCACCTTCTGGAGGATCTGTTTGTCCTGGCTGGTCAAGGGCGCAAGACGCGTCGAAGCGGATGGGGTGGTCATGATGCTCAACTGGCTCCTTTGGAAGTCGGCGGGCACAACCCGCGTTGGGCGGGAAACGCGTGTCCCGCCCGGCGTCGGTGGGGTCCGGTCGTTGCCGACGCGGACCCAAATATCCCAAGCTATCCCGTGAAGGAAGGAGAGTCAACACGGCAAGCCGAACCGGGCGTCAGGCCGCGGGGGCTTTAGCCGGATACTTGCCCGGCTCCTTGACCACCCGGTCGCCGACCTGCAGGGAATGAAAGATCGCCTCGCCGACGGCGAGCCGGCCCTCCTCGCCGCCGTCGCTGCGGTAATAGATATAGTAGTGCGGGAGATCGCGGCCGTGTTTCGCGCTGCGGCGATCCTTGCTGGTGTATTTCCGCGTGATCTGCCCCGTCCACGCCCGCTGCATCGCCTTGCGGCGGTTGACCAGCACCAGGATGATCGCCCCGATGACGAACACGAACATCCCGACGACAAGAAATGGAAGCAGCATGAAGATGGTGGCGTTCATCGGGGGAGTGCACCTCGGTCGGAATGCGTCTGGGACTGGCCGGAGGTATCATAGCAGGGCGGTAGCCCGTCGCGAAGCGCTCAAATTCGCGATGCCCCCAAATGGGGACCGGGGGGCCGAGCGAACCGCTCAGGGGCGCCGATTGCTCTCTGGTTGGTTTTGGCGGAAATTTCGGTTGACACGCCAGCGATTAATGCGATATATAGATCGTAATATGTGGATGTCGCCTGGCTAACCGCTCCGTTCTTTCCCTCCCCGACATCCACGGCGGACTGGATTCCGCCCTCCGCCGACCACCCGCCCGAGCGCTCGTTGGCCCGACGGTTGAACCACCCATCGAGAGGCGCCTGATCATGAGTATCATCTCGCGCACCGCGCAATACGCCCTCCGCTCGATGACCTTGCTGGCCATTCAACACGATCGCGTCACGGTCAAGGATCTGGCCCAGGAGGTCGGCGCGCCCCAGCCCTACCTGGCGCGCATTATCATGTTGCTGGCCGACAAGGGGCTGGTCGACGCGCGCCGCGGACCGGGCGGCGGCCTCCGGCTGGCTCGACCCGCCGAGGAGATTCGCCTGATCGACATCGTCTCGCTGTTCGACGGCTCGAAGCTGTTCGAAGAATGCGCCCTGGGTCTGCCCGGATGCCGGGAGGGCGAACACCCGTGTCCGATCCATGACCAGTGGGGCTGCATCCGCGAACAGATCCGCACCTGGTGGCATGATACCACGCTGGCCCAGTTCAAGCCGGAGCAGACGCTGGAGTGCATGCGCGAGCGCGTCAAGCACCTTCCGGTGGAAACCCCCTATTCGCGGGGCAATGGCCGCTGGCGCTGACGGCGACTGGATTTCTTCCACATCAGGGGACGGGGGCAAGGGCCCGCCGGCGACCGTGCCGGTGGGCCCTTTTGCATTTTGAATACGAGGAATTTCGAGAGCCGAGAGCCGATTGTTCGATAAGGGACGGGCGGTTGGGCCCCCAAAAAAAATCCTTCATCTGTGATATAATGAAAAGTGCTGCCATTCTGGTAGCATCGTGACCCTGCCTACCCCGCGCATCTGATCGGACCGAGCGCCGATGGCCGACCGACTCGAGATCACCCCGGCGCAGTTCGCCCAGCAGGTCAAGGACCGGCTGGCGCTCGACCAGTTGATCGCCGAATACGTCCCCTCGCTGAGGCGGTCGGGCAATAGCCTGAAAGGCCTTTGCCCGTTCCACAAGGAGAAGACGCCGTCATTCAACGTCCACGTCGAGCTGGGGTTTTACCACTGTTTCGGCTGCGGGGCGCACGGCGACGCGATCAAGTTCGTCCAGGAAATCGAGAAGATCGACTTCATGCTGGCGCTCGAGCAGCTCGCGCGGCGGGCGGGGCTGCAGCTGCCGCGGTTCGGCCGGGGGGAGGGGCCGGCGCGGCCCGAGCGGGAGGAACAGCTGGCGCGGCTGAAGGAAGCCTGCGCCTGGGCCGAGGCGTTCTTCATCGAGCAACTGGAGCAGCATCCGCGCGGCGCCGTCGCGCGCGAATACCTGCGCGGGCGGGGACTGACGGACGAGGAGATCGCGCGCTACCGGCTGGGCTATGCGCCCGACGGGCTGGACGTCCTGCTGCGCGAAGGGGAACGGCGCGGCTGGAGCGGCGAGACGCTGGCCGAGGCGGGGCTGGCGAGCCGGCGCGAGCAGGGCGGGTTCCTCGACCGGTTCCGCGACCGCGTGATCTTCCCGATCGCCGACCGCTACGGGGCGGTGGTGGCGTTCGCCGGCCGGCTGCTCGACAGCGAGCGGGAAGCGCCGAAGTATATCAACTCGGCCGAAACGCCGCTGTTCAGCAAGAGCCGGTTGCTGTACGGGATGGCGCTGGCGCGCGACGCGATCCGCGAATCGCGCCAGGTGATTCTGCTCGAAGGCTACATGGACTGGATCGCGCTGCACCGGCGCGGGCTGGCCAACGCGCTGGCGGGGATGGGAACGGCGCTGACGGAGGATCAGGCGCGGCTGATCCGCCGGATCGCCGACCGGGCCACACTGATCTACGACGGCGACGAACCGGGTCAGAAGGCGGCCTTCCGGGGGACGGAGCTGCTGCTGCGCCAGGGCTTGGAAGTGCGGATCGTGACGCTGCCGGCCGAGCATGATCCCGATACCTTCCTGGAGGCCGAGGGGACGCAGGCGCTGCGCGAACGAATCGCGGAAGCGCCGGCGGCGGTCAGTTATTTCACGGCTCGGATCGGCGAGCGGGCCAATTTGTCGCGCCCGGAGGGGAAAGCCGACGCGGTCCAGCAGATCGCCCCGCTGCTGCTGGCGCTGAGCGACCCGGCGATTCGCGAAGGGTATCTGGAGCAGGCGGCGGCGCGCTTCGGGCTGCGCTACGAGACGCTGGAAGCGGCGTTGCGGCGGCGGGCGCCCAGGCGCGTCGGGCCGGCCGCCGAGGCCGGCCAGGTGGACGCGGGTGCCGCGCCGGGGGAACCGGGCGGGGACTGGCCGGTCACGGAACAGATATTGCTCTTTTCGCTGCTGCATTTTGAGACACGGTGGGAGCTGATCCAGCAGATCGATGCCGAATGGTTCACCCACGAAGAGCTGAGGGGCTTGTATCAAAGGATTTATGAAGCGCATCGCGACGTGCGCGAGGGGGCGGATCCGCCGACGGACTGGTTTGCGCTGTGCCATACGCCCGCCGAGGAAGCACTGCTGAGTCGCATTTTGTTGCTGCCTCAGACACATTTCCGCGGGGATGTGGCTGATTTCAGCCACACGCTGGCCGACGCCATCCAGCTTCAGGTCTTGAAATTGAAACGCAACTGGACCCAACGCAAGCGACGGGAGCTGGCGCGCGATCTGCAGATGATTCTGGACGAACACCCCCTGGGGCGGGGCCAACTGGCGGCGATCGACGAGTTGACGCGCCGCCAGTTGCAGGAGACGGCCGAATTTTTCCGGCGCAACGAATAAACGCGACGAACCTTTGGTTCGGCTGATGCGTCTAATGGAGGGAGGAGCGACGGCGGCGGCAGACCGCCGGCTCGCCTTGATTCCTTCGCGGGGTCGAAACACCGGCAGCAGGCCACGGGCGGGATCAGCCAGGGTGCTGGGCGCCGATCGCCTCGCCGGGGCGTTTTCGACTTGACCCGGGGGTTTGCGTCAAACGCCCCCGAAGCGCAGGGGGAGAATCAAGGGGTGGGCAGGCCGATGACTGAGAATCCGCTTGGCAGCAGCCATCGCGGAGGAGTAAATTATGGTGTTTACCGTGCCTTCGACGGTGCGGACGATCCGGGGCGAGGCGCCACACCGACCCGAATCCGCCGCCGAAGAGCTTGAGGAGGTTCCGCAACACGCTTATGGCGGTTCAGGAAAAAAATCCCTTTGAGGCGATCATCGAACTCGGCAAGGAAAAGGGGCATCTGACGTTCGACGAGATTAACGAACGGCTGCCCGAGGACATCACCACGCCCGAGCTCGAGGTCCTGTTTGAGGAACTCGATCAGCTTGAAATCCCCGTTCTGGAGGAAGAGGCCGAGGAAGAGAGCGAGGCGCCGGCGCGGGAGGAAACCTTCGAGCGCGACGAGTATCAGGACGAACAGGCCGCGGCGGACCTGGAAGCGGCCAAGATCGATGACCCGGTGCGGCTCTATCTGATGGAAATGGGCAAGGTGCCCCTGCTCACCCGCGATGAGGAGGTGAGCCTCGCCAAGCAGATCGAGCACGGCCGGCACATGATCACCCGCGCGATCGCGCGCGCATCGGTGACCGCCGACGAGATCCGCAGCATCCACGAGCGGCTGGAGAACAATCTTTACAACCTGAACGACCTGCTGCGGGCGAACGTGGACGAGGCCAACGCCGACGAGCGCGCCAAGGTGGTGCGCCGCACGCTGGACCAGCTTGACGGCGTCCTCTCGATCTACAACCAGATCGATCAGGATCTGGAGGCGATCGAGGACGCGGCGCTGAGCGGCGAGGATCCGGCGGCGCTGGAAAAGGCGGTCGAGGAGCGGCGCGAGGCGATCTACCAGAAGCTGCTGGAGATCGATCTGAATTACGCGGTGATCGAGCAGATTGCGGCCAAGATCCGCACGGTCTTCACGCGGATCGACGAGGCGAACCAGGAAATCCAGTCGGTCATCGTCAAGACGATGATCAGCGAGGAAGAGCTGCGCCGGATCGTCAAGCGGACCAAGCGCAACTCGCCCGAGGCCAAGGCGCTGCCGCGCAAGTATGGCTTCACGCTGGACGACGCAATCAAGATGGACAAGCTGGTGCGCAACGCCCAGAAAACCATCAAACGCATGGAGAAGGAAGTCGGCAACAGCTACGAGGAACTGCAGGAGATCATCCGGCAGATCGACGTGGGGGAGAAGGAAGCGCACGAGGCGAAGATGAAAGTGGTCGAGGCGAACCTGCGCCTCGTCGTTTCGATCGCGAAGAAATACACCAACCGCGGCTTGCAGTTCCTGGATTTGATTCAGGAAGGCAACATCGGCCTGATGCGGGCGGTGGACAAGTTCGAGTATCAGCGCGGCTATAAGTTCTCGACGTATGCCACCTGGTGGATCCGCCAGGCGGTGACGCGGGCGATCGCCGACCAGGCGCGCACGATCCGCATCCCGGTGCACATGATCGAAACGATCAACAAGCTGAGCCGGATCAGCCGCTACCTGGTGCAGGAACTGGGCCGCGAACCGACGCCGGAGGAGATCGCGGCGAAGATGGACATGCCGGTGGAGAAGATCCGCCGCGTGTTCAAGATCGCGCAGCAGCCGATCAGTCTCGAAACCCCGATCGGCGAGGATGGCGACAGCCATTTCGGCGATTTCATCGAGGACCAGGACGCCACCAGCCCCGTGACGGCGACGGCCTACCGGCTGATGCAGGAGAAGATCGAAGAAGTGCTGGGGACGCTGACCGAGCGCGAGGAAAAGGTCCTGCGGCTGCGGTTCGGGATCGGCAACAATGACTTCCCGCGCACGCTGGAGGAAGTCGGGACGATCTTCAACGTGACGCGCGAGCGCGTGCGCCAGATCGAGACGAAAGCCCTGAACAAGCTGCGCCACCCCAGCCGGCGCAAGCGGCTGATCGAATTCATGGAATAGCCCGGCTCAAGAAGCGAGAAGCGTGAAGGCCCCCGGCTCCGGTTGGATCGGGGGCCTTTGCCGTTTGCGTGTCGCGGGGTTCTTAGTCGGTTTCCGGCAGGACGGGTTCGGCCGG